>JAFPRF010000193.1 GCA_017400965.1 Lachnospiraceae bacterium | reverse complement strand
TAAACCCTCGCTCATCGTGATCTCACCGGCCGCGTCCACGATCAGGATCTCCGCGCCGTACTGTGCGGCCAACGCCATGCCCTTTTCCTTCCCGAGCACGAAGCATGCCGTGGAAAGCGCGTCGCTGATAAATCCACTTTTGGAAACGATCGTCACGCTCCTGATGCCGTTATCCGTTGGATATCCCGTCGCAGGGTCAATGATGTGATGATATCTTTTATCCCCTTGCATAAAATAGCGTTCATAATCCCCGGAGGTAGAGATGCACCAGTTGCCGTTTAGGGCTAGCGCGCCGATGCGTTTTTCGGTGTCGTTTGGATCCACGATGCCAATGTACCAGGGCTTGCCGTCTGGTTTGTCACCGACGCAAAGAACGCTGCCTCCAAGGACCATAAGTCCTGCTTGCACCTTGTCTTCTAGATATCTCGTCAGCACGTCCATTGCAACGCCCTTTCCGATGGCGCCAAAGTCCAGTACCGCGCCCTCGCTAAGAAGCACCTCGCCGTCTCGAAGCCGCAGCGCGGATTTTCCGCAGTGGCTTAAGGCTTCCTGGATCTCCTGCGCTGAAGGAACGGAAGGGTCCTCCTCTCCGGATGCCTTTTCATCCATGCGCCAGAGCGAAATGACAGGGCCAAGCGTTACGTCAAAAGCGCCATTCGAGGCCTCACGCATGTCTTCGCACTGTTCCAAGATCTCATACATTTTTTCCGAGACGCGGATGGCCTGCATGCTGCCGGCGTTGTCGTTTAATTCCTTTAACTGGGAGGTTTTTTCCCGCCTGGACAGGAGGTTTACGTCCAGCGCCCTTGCCTCCTCCATTGCCCCATCGATCAGCGCCTTCACCTGCGCCTCCGTCATGTCCTCCTTTAGGTAAACTCCCATGGTAAACATCGTCCCCATGATCGGGTAGGCCTTGATGCCACTGGTGTAATACGTCCCTGCTTCGATGATCCTCTCGGCCTTTTTCTTATCTTTGTCCTCCTTCTCAGGCTCCGTAAGGCCGCTCACATTGGCGCAGCCCGCAAGGAGTACCATCGTCAGGAAAATGCAGAGCCACCGCATTTTTCTCCTTGCCTTGCTCCTACTATCTGCTATACTAATAACAGGTTGTTTTTGAAATGGTTTCGAGGTAACGTTCATGAAAAAGCTCCCTTCTAATGCCAAGGCAGCCATCGCGATCTCGGCGGTCCTGCTCCTTCTCCTTCTGGCCTCGCTGGCCTGGATCATCTGGAGCGGCTCGCGCGCCGCGGGAGATGCAATGGTAGCCGATATTTATCAAGAAGACGTACTGATCAAATCCATAGATTTATCCAAAGTTGTTAGGACAGAGCGCTTTACCATAAGCGGCGCGCACGGCGAGGAAAACGTGATCGAGGTGCGGCCTGGCGAGATCGCCGTCATCTCCGCAAATTGTCCTGAGCAGGTCTGCGTGCACCAAGGTTTTCGGTCCAATGGGTTACTGCCCATCACCTGCCTGCCAAACCACCTTGTGATCATGATCCGCCCGGCGGATCCAAACGCGCCGCGAGAGCTTGACGCCATCACCTACTAAAGGAGTCCCTATGTCCCGTAAACCCGCTGGTACACAAAAGAATACTTCCGTGCAACGGCTCGCGACGCTAGGGCTTTTTACGGCGGTCGCACTCATGATCTACGGCCTTGAGAGCATGCTGCCAACCCTCGTTCCGATCCCAGGGGTAAAGCTCGGCCTTGCCAACGTTGTCACTCTCATCGTACTAAAGCGTTTTGGCACAAGGGATGCCTTTCTCGTGCTCCTTGCGCGGATCCTTCTCGGCGCATGCTTTTTCGGGCAACTCCTGAGCCTGACCTACAGCCTTTGCGGCGGTCTGTTTTGCATGGCGTTTATACTGTTTGTCGATCGCATTCTGGGTGGTAAGTTTATCTATCTCACTTCCGTCTGCGGCGCCATCGCGCACAACGCGGCGCAGATCACCGTAGCGATCCTGATCACGCAGACTCTCGGCGTTCTTTCCTATCTGCCCTTCCTATGCGTCAGCGCCATTGTCACTGGACTTTTTACGGGTCTTTGCGCGCATTTCACGCTAAAAATCCTTCCCGTTTTACAAGGCAAATGACCTCGACAGTCCTGCCGAAGTCACTTTTCTTAATCAAGCATTCATTTCTAGCTTTCCTTTTCCCGCTTTCGCAGGTCCGAAAGAAGCTGCGTTACCGTCCTTTGCAGGATCGGGTGCCTGTAATTCGGCGCCAGCTCGCTTAAGGGTACCAGTACAAATTCACGGTTTTCCATGTCCACGTGGGGAATGATCAGCTCCTCATCCTCATAGACCAGCTTATCGTAAAACAGAATATCCATGTCCAGCGTGCGAGGCCCCCAGTGGATCTCGCGCTTACGATTGGCGTTCGCCTCGATCTCATGCAGGAAGGTCAGGAGTTCTTTCGGATCCAGCGTCGTCTCTAAGGTCACGGCGCCGTTTAAGAAATCCTCCTGCTCCACGCCGCCGTAGGGCTTTGTCACAAGGAAGCTGCTGCATTTGACGTTACGGTTCGCCTTGTGTTCTTTCAGCTGCGCCACAGCGTCCGTCAGATACTTTTCACGGTCTCCGATGTTCGAGCCGATGGAAAGGCAAACCTTATGCCAGCCTCTTTCGATCTTGACGGAAACGCTCTCGAAGGGCAGCCCGATCGGCGCTTCGGGCTTTCGCACCTCTATGCTGACTGCCTGCAGTAAGGGATAGGTCTCTAATAACCCAGCTGCCAGCCGCTCTGCCACCGTTTCGATCAGATCAAACTTATTCTCCAGCATCCAGGCCGTGAGCTTTTGACAAACCTCCCCGTAATTGACGGAGCGCGTTAAGTCGTCCGTCTTTCCCGCCGGTTTAGTATCTAAAAAAAGGACCGCATTTACATAAAAACGCTGTCCTTTTTCCTTCTCCTGCTCATATACGCCATGGTAAGCATAGACCTCAAGATCTTGAATCCGAATCTCATCCATCAGCGTACGCTCCTTTCCCGAATGGCTTCGGCCATCCGAATGGCGCGGACGTTCTTTTCGACGTCATGCACCCGAACGAATGCAACGTGCTTCATCACCGCGAGCACGGTGGTTGCAAGCGTTCCTTCCTCCCTTTGGTCCTTCGGGAGGTCTAAGGTTAGTCCGATCACGGACTTTCGGCTCGTTCCAAGAAGGATCGGCAGCCCAAAGCAATTAAGCTCGTCCATCCTTGCGATCACTTCCAGGTTTTGTTCATAGGTCTTTCCAAAGCCAACGCCTGGATCCAAGATGATCTGCTCATTACGGATCCCCGCATTGGACGCCAGGGAAAGGGTCTCTTTCAAATCCCCTAATACGTCAGGCATAAAATCCTGATACTCCGCCTTTTCGCGGTTGTGCATCAGGCAACAGGCCGCGTTATGGCTAGCGATCACTTCCGCCATCTTCGGATCGTACTTCAGGCCCCAAATGTCATTGATCAGGTCAACGCCAGCATTCAATCCGGCTTCTGCCACGCCGGCTTTATAGGTGTCCAGTGAAATGGGCACGTCAAAACGAGCCTTCACCGCCTCGATCACGGGAAGCACTCGTTCGATCTCTTCTTGCTCCGATATCATTTGATAGCCCGGGCGCGTGGACTCGCCGCCAACGTCGACTACGTCCATTCCCTGCTTTAGCATCTCCTCGACGTGCCTAAGGGCCGCGTCGGTCCCGTTCCACTTTCCGCCGTCGGAAAAGGAATCCGGCGTCACGTTTAAGATGCCAAACACATAGGTATGATTTTTTACGTCAAATTCCCGG
Organism: Lachnospiraceae bacterium; assembly: GCA_017400965.1. Taxonomy (GTDB): domain Bacteria; phylum Bacillota; class Clostridia; order Lachnospirales; family Lachnospiraceae; genus Acetatifactor. Next base: position 2,356 of record JAFPRF010000193.1, on the reverse strand, counting down.
TTGCCAATACGCATAGCGAGCTCCATCAATAGAAAATCGTATTATTTTTCTTTTCTTCTGACCAGTTGCATTCCTTGTGCATCTTGCACATGAAGCAAGGTCTGCTCATCTTGTCGGCACGGAAGATCACGCTGCGCAGGTTATGATCCTTTGCAACCGCGGGGTCTCTGTGGCTTAAGATGGCGCGCTTGATGCGGAAGATTTCCTCTTCCGTAAATTCGCAGTCCTTTAAGATCTCTCCCGCAATTTCACTGCCGGCGATCTCGTGGGAAATGCCCTCTTTGTACTGTCTGCCCTTGCCGATGTCATGCAGGATCGCTGCCGCATAGACGAAGTCCTGCTCAAGGCCGATTCCGTCCTCTAGGTTGAGGATCCATGCGATTCTCGCCACGTCCATGAGATGCTGCATGTCGTGGTTGCAAAAGCAACGATTTTCCTCTGCCTCGTTGATCGCGGCAAGTTGCTGTTTGAAGGTCTCGTGGTTCAAAATCATGTCAAGTCGTTTCATCTGGCACCCTCCTTTGAGCGCTTGCGCTCATCCATACAAAACAGTGACGATTTCCTTACACTACTTCCCTAACATCTGAAAGAACCTTGTTTGCAATGCTTCGTTATCCTGAAATACCCCTCTTGTGCAGATGGTGACGGTCTTGCTTCCCGGCTTTTTAATGCCGCGGGCCGTCATGCACATGTGCTCGGCCTCCAAAACCACCATCACGCCCTTGGGTTTTAAGAATTCCATCATGGCGTCTGCGATCTGCCCCGTCATTTGCTCCTGGATCTGCAGCCTTCTCGCGAAGACCTCCACGGTGCGGGCCAGCTTGCTCAGGCCAACCACCTTCCCGTCCGGTACGTAAGCCACGTGGGCCTTGCCGTAAAAGGGCATCAGGTGATGCTCGCAGGTGGAGTAAAAGGTGATGTCCTTCTCGAGCACCATCTCCCCGCTTTCCACGGGAAAAATCCTAGAGAGCGGCTCCTTGGCCGTCTGCTCATAGCCAGCCGCAAGCTCCGTCCACATTCTCGCCACGCGGTCCGGCGTGTCGATCAGCCCTGCCCTGGTCGGATCCTCTCCGATGCCTTCGAGCAGGAGCCTAACGGCTTCCTTTATCTTTTCTTGATCGATCATTTCTTAGTTCCTTTCCCGTTTCCTTTTGGTTTTCGTCTTGTCATCCACCAGGTCCATCAGTTTTCCCAAATAGGACAACGAGCCAAAGGCAAGGATCACGTCCTTAGGACCCGCTAGAAGCTCGGCCATTTCCACGGCCTCCTCCAGGCTTTCCGCCACCGTCACGTTTGGATGCACCTTCGCGATCTCCTTTGCGAGATCCAGCGCCGGCAGCGCCCTGGGATTATTCGGCGGGGTCACGGTGATGATCTGATCCGCGAACCTTTCCGTCAGTTCGATGATCCGATCATATTCCTTGTCTCTTAATACACCCATTATATAAATTAATCGGCAATTTGTAAAATAAATTTCAATAGATTTTGCAAGTTTTTGTGCGGCATCCTCATTGTGCGCACCGTCCACGACAAATAACGGGCGTTTCTGGATCACGGTCAGTCGTCCAGGCCACTGCGTTTCCGAAAGCCCCTTACGGATCGCCTCGCCACTTACGGGGAAGCCTTTCTCGGAAATCTCGCGGCAGGCATCGATTGCTAGGATGGCGTTACTCACTTGGAATTCGCCCGCCAAATGAATCTCTAAAGCACCTAAGTTTCCATAAGTGAAGGTCGTCTTTTCGAGTCCGCACTTCACTTTTTTCGCCTGGGAAGCGCTCGATATCACGCATTTTGCCTGCTCATTTTTTGCTTTTTCCCGGATCACGCCCAATACCTCAGGGGACTGCTCCATGCAGACCACCGTGGATCCCTTTTTGATGATCCCGGCCTTTTGCGTCGCGATCTCCTTTAAGCTTTTCCCGAGGAACTTCATGTGGTCCATGCCGACTGAGGCAATGATCTCCACCAGCGTTCCCTCGATGAGGTTGGTCGCGTCCGAGAGCCCCCCCATGCCAACCTCCAAAATGCCGAGGTCGCACTTCTTCTCCCGAAAGTACCAAAAGACCAGCGCGGTCTCCGCTTCGAAGGGCGTGGGCTGTGCAAGGCCTTCCGCCACCATGGAATCGCATGCTTCCTTCACCAGGGTCATGCCCTCCGCGAAGTCCTTTTGTGAGATCATGCGGCCGTTTATGCAAAAGCGCTCGCGATAATCCCGCACGGCAGGCGATACGTACCTGCCGACGCGGTAGCCTGCTGCCTTTAGGATCGTCGATACGTAGGCCACGGTAGAGCCCTTGCCGTTGGTTCCGGTCACGTGGATCCACTTCACGGCATTTTGCGGATCGCCAAGGCGCGC
>JAFPRF010000192.1 GCA_017400965.1 Lachnospiraceae bacterium | reverse complement strand
GGCGTGCGCCATTTGATCAGCCGCGCGATAAACCACAAATGGGCAGGGAGATAGATCGCCTGCATGACAAGATCCAAAACATGAAATGTTGTCTGGCTCATATGATCCCCCTCCCTTTTTGTTTTATGGCATAAAAAAGTCGCAGCCCCCTACGCTACGCATAAGAAGCTACGCCCCGACATACATTTATGGCATGAAAAAGAAAGGACCGAATTATCCCCGCCTGGCAGACAGTCTTTTCCACAAACAAACATACCGCTACTATGCTTTGTCATGCTCGTCAAATCCTTCCTCTTTCCATCTGTTTGATTACACACTTTATTACTTTCCTCAAATAATACTCTAACAGAAACTTATCACATTTACAATGCCATTCGAACATGTAGTCTTACATAGTCTTATGTAATCAGTATGTTGATCAACCTGCTATTCATCACTTGGAAACTGGTGGCCCTTTCTTCAAGAAATTGCCTCTTGTAAATTCCTTTTGTCAGCACTGCTGGCAAAGGTGAATTGGGGAAACGGCATGATTTTTGCCACCACCCCTTTATCCTGCACAAAATTCAGCCGACCAATTTCACCTCACAAGACCCCCTTTGATCGTCATTTTCCAGCCTGCTCAGCCCCCCTTGGGTCATTTTCTTCAGTATGCGCGAGCCCTTCTCTGGTCGCATTTTCGGCATGTGCCAGTCCACCCCTGGTCATGTTCTAACGCCTGCATGAGCCTGACTCTACCTTTGGTCTACCCGAAAACGTAATAGAATTTAAAAGTAAAAAGCCCAAGAACCGCGAATTCTCAGGCTTTTCTAAAAACAGTATGAGTGCTGGCAGCCGGACTTGAACCGGCACGGTGTTGCCACCGAGGGATTTTAAGTCCCTTGCGTCTGCCTATTCCGCCATGCCAGCAAACGCATCGCATGAGTGGCTCATGCGAATGGATGGGGGTGGATTCGAACCACCGAAGCAATTTGCAGCAGATTTACAGTCTGTCCCCTTTGGCCACTCGGGAACCCATCCATGTGCAAACATGGCATCCTTGAGACTGATCAAAATGTAATGCGCACCATGTCTGACAAGTAGAAATTCTATCATAAGTCTCTGCAAATTGCAAGGTAAAATATTATTCGTTATAAACTTTCTAGTAAACAAAGCGACGCTTGCGTCGCATTTCTTCCTCGGGGGTTAAAACCTCTGGCTTTTCCTGGACGGAAATCGTGGCTTCTTCCATGGGGGCGGGCGCGTGGCGATCGAACTTTAGGATCGTCGCGCTAGTTTTCGGAAGCGTTACGTGAATGCGGCCAGCCCGCATCTCAAACTCCGGTCCGCCGAGGGAATAGCCCTCCTCGCTCGTCTGCAGGAGCATGCGCATCCGCCCGCTCTTCGGCGTTCCGATCACCCAGGCGTCAATCTCCTTCTCCACGGGTCCGTCGTTATTGTTGATCAGGATCAGACAGTGCCCGTCCTTATGAAATCTTCCATATGCCAGATAATTATAGCCCGCGTCCACGAAGCAAAGGGAACCGCGGCGCAGCTCGTCATGTACGTTACGCAGACCGATCACGTCCTTGTGGAAGTTGATCAGCTGCAGATCCTCCCTGCCCCATGGGTAGGTGCGGCGATCATCGGGATCCGTGAAGCCGCAAAGGCCGGCCTCGTCGCCGTAGTAAATGGTCGGCGCGCCCATCCAAGTCATCTGGATCACGACCGCTTCCATGAACACGGCCTTATTGATGCCCTGCTCCGCCGCCTGGGGACCTAGGGTTCCGGTGCGGCCCACCTTGTGATTGGTTCTGGTAAGGAACCTTGAATGGTCATGATTGGAAAGCTCGTTCATGGCTACCTGCCAGCTGGGCATCGCAAAGCTTGCGCCGTGGTGACGCATTGCACCCCAAAAAGCTTCCGCGTTGCCGAGCAGGTCTTCGCGGAAATCGTCGCTGTGCTTCTCCATGCCCGTGAGGAACCAGGTAACAGGCTCCATAAAGGCATCGTAGTTCATGACGGTGTCCCACTCATTGCCCTGTAGCCAGTCGCGGGTGCAACCATAATGCTCCGCAAGGATCAGCGCATTCGGGTTGGCATCCTTCACGGCCTTACGGAATTCCTGCCAAAAGTAGTGGTTGTACTGCGGGCTGTGACCCAAGTCTGCAGCCACGTCAAGACGCCATCCGTCGGCGTTGTAGGGTGCCGAAACCCACTTGCGTCCAATGTTAAGGACATATTCCTCGAGCTTACGAGACCCCTCGTAATTGAGCTTCGGCAGGGTTTCATGGCCCCACCAGCCGTCATAGGTGGTATTATAAGGCCATTTGGTCTCTTCCTTGAAATCGAAATAATTCCGGTAAGGGCTGTCGCTGTCCACGTACGCGCCATGCTCATAGCCCTTGGCATTTTCATAAATGCGCTCGCGGTCGAGCCACTTGTTAAAGGAACCGCAGTGGTTGAACACGCCGTCCAAAATGACCTTCATGCCGCGGCGATGCGCTTCCTCCACCACCTTGGCAAACAAAAGGTTACTGGCTTCGAGGTTTGCCTTGTTCGTCACGCGGTCGATGTAACGGCTCGCGAGGCGGTTTTCCTTCTGCCCAGGCGGCAAGAGCTCGCCCTCGTCGGAAACGATCTTCCCGAAATGGGGATCGATGTAATCGTAATCCTGAATGTCATATTTATGATTCGATGGGGACACAAAGAGGGGATTGAAGTAGATCACCTCAACGCCGAGGTCCTTTAAGTAGTCCATCTTGTCGATCACGCCCTGGAGATCTCCGCCGTAAAACTCGCGCACGTCCATCGCGGAGGGGTACTGGTACCAATCCTGCATCTTTACGACGGGCTCATTAATGTAGCAATACTCATTCGTCAGAACGTCATTGCTCGGATCGCCGTTGCAGAAGCGGTCCACGTAAATCTGGTACATCACGGCACCCTTGGCCCAAGCCGGGGTCTGGAAGCCTGGAATGATGGAGATGTCATAATAATCGTTCGGTTCATGACACAGTCCGCGCACGTCAAAATACGCGACCAGCGTTCCGGTCCGAACCTCGAAATGATAGCGGAGGATCTCGTTCTCTAACTGATACTCGCAGGCATAATAATCAAAATCATCCGCAGAGTCGACCTTCGACATGGGGATCTTGCGCCCCTTGGTCACGAGCCAGACGCCGTCCACATTGTTTCGCGCCGTGCGAAAACGAATGGTGATCAGATCGTACCCGGCAGGCTCCGCAGGCGTCACGTAATGCTCCGTGGTATCAGAGAACAATGCCTTTAGATTAAAAACAGGCCTCATGGAGGCGATGTAATGCAGGTTAAAATCCATACAAAACGCTTCCTTCTTGCTAGTCTTTCATGCTCATTCAAGCAAAATTATTCTGATATATTATATCATTTTCGGGGGAAAAAGGAAAGAATATTTGGCTTTAAAAGTGAAACAGGCTACTTGGGGGTAGCCTGTTTCAGAGAAGGTATTTCTTTCTTATGGGGTATAGCAAAAACTATAATGTATTGGGGGGTTACGTGTATTATAATAGCATCCCCATCTTTTTTTGCATAGTCTCAAAATTCACAAAGTTTACAAATTGACTCTTGTGATTTTGTGCAATTCTACCAATGGGTTCTTGTCTAAATCGCTAAGTCCCTTAGGCGAACAGCGCCTCGAACTCTTCCCTGGTGATCCTCTCCTTCTCCAAAAGGAGCTGTGCGCAGCTCTCGAGCACGTTCTTGTGCTCCAAAATGACTTCCTTCGCCTTCGCATAGCAGTCATCGATGATCTGCTTTACTTCCTGGTCGATCTGCGCCGTGACGTTCTCACTAAAGGACTTCGGATGTGCCAGATCGCGGCCGATGAAGACTTCCTCGTCATCATTGTCGTAGCTGATCACGCCGATGTTATCGGACATGCCGTATCTCGTCACCATTCTGCGCGCGATCTTTGTCGCGTGCTTGATGTCGCTGCTTGCGCCGGTAGTGATGTCGCCGAAGGTCAGATCCTCCGCGATGCGGCCGCCTAGGGAAACCATGATCTCCTGCAGCATGCGGCCCTTGGTCATGAACATCTCATCCTTCTCTGGAAGGGGCATGGTATAGCCGGCTGCGCCCTGGCCGGTAGGAACGATCGAAACGGTGTACACGGGGCCAACGTCAGGCAATACGTGGAACAGGATCGCGTGACCCGCCTCATGATACGCGGTGATCTTCTTCTCCTTATCGGAGACAATGCGGCTGTGCTTTTCAGTACCGATGCCAATCTTAATGAAGGCCTTATTGATGTCGTCCTGAGAAATGTACGCCTTGTTTTCCTTTGCTGCGCCAATGGCTGCCTCGTTCATGAGGTTCTCGAGGTCTGCGCCGGAGAAGCCGGCCGTGGTCTGCGCCACGTGCTTCAGGTTCACGTCGTCGCCGAGGCTCTTGTTTCTGGAATGGACCTTTAAGATCTCCTCGCGTCCGCCCACGTCAGGCACGGATACGGTCACCTTTCGGTCGAATCGGCCGGGACGAAGGATCGCGGGATCAAGGATGTCCACGCGGTTGGTCGCCGCCATGATAATGATGCCTTCATTCTCGCCAAAGCCGTCCATCTCCACAAGGAGCTGGTTCAGCGTCTGCTCTCTCTCGTCATGTCCGCCGCCAAGGCCCGTACCTCTGCGTCTCGCAACGGCATCGATCTCGTCGATGAAGACGATGCAGGGCGCATTTTTCTTCGCCTCCGCGAACATGTCCCTGACTCTCGCCGCGCCAACGCCGACGAACATTTCCACGAAATCGGAACCGGAAATGCTAAAGAAGGGAACGCCTGCCTCGCCGGCAACGGCCTTTGCAAGGAGCGTCTTACCCGTTCCGGGAGGGCCCTCGAGAAGCACGCCCTTGGGGATCCTTGCGCCAAGCTTGGTATATTTTTCCGGATTTTTCAAGAAATCAACGATCTCTTCGAGCTCTTCCTTTTCCTCGCGAAGTCCGGCTACGCTGTCGAAGGTCGTCTTCTTGTTGTCCTTCGTCATGCGCGCGCGGCTCTTGCCAAAGTTGAGCATCTTATTGTTGCTGGCATTGGCCTGCTCGTTGGTCTGTCCGAAGAAGATCATGAACAGGAAAAGTCCCACCACCAATGCGATGAGGAGCGGAAGCAGTCTCGTCACGATCCAGCTCTCTCGCTTTACGTCCGCGATGTCGGGCGCGAGGCCATAACCGCGGATCATGGCCTCCGCCTCTTGGATGTTCGTCACGTAAACGCGGCGGATGCTGCCATCCTTGAGCGACACCGTAACGGAACCCGTCGGGGTCTCGCTGTTGGGCGTGATGACCACCTGCGAGATCTTCCCGGCCTCCAGATCCTGGATCAGCCGCTCTCTGGAATAATCCTGCGCCCTGTCCGTGATCTTATTGATCCCGAGTAAGATCAAAAACAGGATCAACAAAAATAATATGTAAGTACCTATTCCACTGCTTTTTCTCTGTGGCACTGCCTAATCCTCCCGTCAGTCAAAACTGATTACGCCAATATAAGGGAGGTTACGATATCTTTGGTCATAATCCAAGCCGTAACCTACAACAAACTCATCCGGAATCGCAAATCCCGTATAATCCACGTTAACGTCCACCACTCTGCGGGAAGGCTTGTCCAGAAGCGTGCAGAGCTTCAGGCTCGCGGGCTTTCGGTCGCGCAGCATCTCCATGAGGTAGCTTAAGGTTCTGCCGCTGTCGACGATGTCCTCTACAACGAGCACGTTCTTATCCTGAATGGACTCGTCCAGATCCTTTACGATCTTTACGACGCCGCTGGACTTCGTCTCGCTTCCGTAGCTCGATACGCTCATGAAATCCAGGGACACGTCACAGGTGATGCGCTTTGCAAGCTCACACATAAAAAAGCTCCCGCCCTTTAATACGCAGATCAGATGGATCTGCTTGCCAGCGTAGTCGCGGCTGATCTGTTCGCCCATCGCCTTGATCCTGGCGTCAACTTCCTCTTCCGATTTCAGTACTCTTACGTGTTCTGCCATCGTTTAGTTCCTCCGTTTCATTTCTCGCTCCACCTGCAAGATCGTCTTCGTGTCCTCGTCCACCTTATAGGCTTCGCTGATCCGGTGTCCCGTGATCCACAGCACGTGCGACCCTTCCGCAAGGAGCGGTATTTCTTCCCTTATCTTTCTGGGAAATTTCTCCGTGATAAAGTAATCCTTGAGCGCCTTTCGAAGGGCTGCTCCGTCCTTCCCGCGGATCATGAGATAATCGCCGGGGTGGCGCGTCCTTAATAAAAGCGTATTTTTTATTTTATCATAATCGAACCATTTCGTATAGGTTTTTTCGGGAATAATCTCGTTTTTTTCGTATGGAAAAGCCCGAAAATGGTAGGTTTCCTGCCCTAGATTGGCTGTAAAGCCCTCCGGCTTGAGCGTGCTTTCTAAGGGAATTTCTATTTCATCATGACCCTCTGAGCGCTCCTTTGAAGCCCGCTCCAGAACCACAAAACCGTACTCTCTTCTGGCGATGATCCCAAAGGGAAGGCTGACCTTTCGGCCCGTCTCGCCGAAAAAGAGGTCTCGCACCATCTCCACGTGCTTCGCGCCGATGTCCTTTCCATGAGGGCTCGCCTCCGTCAGGAGCTCCAAAATCAGGCGCTTTTGGATCAGGCCCGGGAGTTTTATAAATAGTTCGGCGCTAATGCGTCCTTCGCTGACGCAATCGTTCCTGGCCTGCGTCGTTTCCTGCGCCAGGTGCTCTTCCACTTCCAATAAAAGGTCTGCTGCCTGGTTTACGTGACGCGCCGCGCCGCTGCAGATCTCCTCCTCCGCGTAGGGCAGCACGTGATGCCGTATGCGATTTCGCGCATAGGCATCCTCCGCATTCGTGGCATCCTCCACGTGTGACAGGCCGTTTTGATCTAAATAGCCTTCAATCTCCGACCTCTCCAAAAACAAAAGCGGCCGTATGATGCTGACACCCGCTGTTTTCGTCTCCCGCATGGGC
>JAFPRF010000191.1 GCA_017400965.1 Lachnospiraceae bacterium | reverse complement strand
CATGACACCATTCTCTACGCAAAGCAGATGATGGCAGAGATGGGCGGCGGCGACATAGACGAGTACGATGACCGCGGCTACGTAGAGCCTGAACCCGAACTTTATGCAAGACTGTATGCACTGACCAAGACCACCGCTGAGGGACTCGAAAAGCTCGGTTACCTTGGCGCGAACGAAAAGGATGGTCTGATGAGACTGGGCGACCTTGCGAAGAGTCTGCGTGACATCTCCGTGAAGGAGCTGCAGAACGAGAAGCTGACGGATGAAGAATATGAGCTGATCAGATGCTACGGCGGATCCCTCGAGCACCTCTGGTACGAAACGATCAAGGATGATGCAGAAAATGAATATGCAGATTCCGCAGAGTTCCCGATGGCATTGGTAGCTGACGTGGCAACGGATCCCAATGGCGTTTGCCTTGAGGAGGCCATTGGCGGCGCATCCAGAATTTACGTGATCTTCCCTATCGACGGGGAGCTGCACATAGGCGTTGGCGGCGTGTTCAATTACTACCAGTTCGTACAGCCCATTTCGGACCGCCTGACCGATAAGGAGTGGCGCATTAAGCTTGGCATTCAGCTCGATGATAACGATGAGTACCATCCCGACGATAGCATCGTGGGTCCCGAATGGACGGATTCTTACAGATTCAGTTGGAAGAAATATTATGAAAGCCAGATGGATGAATACTAAGGGGAGAAAGAAGATTATTAAGAGCATATTTTTAGGGATTGGTGCGGCGGCGATCTTAACGGTCGCCACCTGCACCTGCTGGTGGTATGGCATTTTTTTGCCGCATTGGATCCAGTGGAAGACGGCAGATGCGACCTTTGGTGACGTTAGCGTGGCATTAGAGCAGCGGTCCCTTAGCGTGAAAAACATGGATACCGGTGAAGTGGTCTGGGAGACGCAGGGCGACTGGTTCGTGCAGGACATGATCCTTAAGGACCTAGACCGCGACGGCGAAGAGGAGATGATCCTTCTCGTCTGGAAGCACGGAAGCTACGGTGAGCACATGCCGTTCTGGGAAAAGAAGAATGACGTCGCGCTAAAGCAGCACATTTTTATCTACAAGTATGATGAGAAGAGAGACACAAAGGTAAAGCCCATCTGGATGTCCTCGCAGATCAATTACGAGATTGAATCCTTGGCATCGGGAGATAAGAGCTTTCTGAACGTCAAGGATCGTACGGGAAACACCCGCGCCTGGGTGTGGAGAGATTTTGGATTAAAGTTAGTGAATTAGATATGTAAAGTAAAAGGCCTTCCCATCAGTTTGGGAGGCCTTTTCATTATTGCAGTAAACCGAGTTTATTCATTAGCTCGGACAGTACCCTGGGGTTCTCGTAGCAGTTCTTTATATTTTCACCAAGGAACTGCGTTGCATCCGCCGCGTAGAAGGTCTTCGTGGTTGCCTTCCCATCCACGGTATACTCGAAGCTCACGTGATCCAGATTGTCGATCAGCCCGAGACTGACATACGCGAAGGATTGCATGTAACCCTCGCGCAGGTCGCGCTCAGATTCACTCATCTTGGTTTGAAGTTGCAGGATCCAGCCGTAGGGCTCTTTTTCCGTCTCGAGTTTGTTTTCATAAGTACCAAACATTTCATTTGCATGAAGGGCCTGCGCGAGCCTTGCGTTAGAGGACATGTTGCCAATATACAAGTGCTTTTCGTTATAGAGAGTTGCGACTCTCGGTGAGATTTCCTGCCCGTTTGCCCAGATCAGCTGCGTGCCAAACCAGATTTCCTTTATGTTACTGGGATCCGAGAGCTCATAGGTGAGCTCCTTGCTGCTACTTAGGAACGGACTGGACAGTACGATCATAGGTGAGATCAAAACTCGTCCGTTCCCGCCGATGGCCGCGCCGGTTTCATCAACATAGTATTTTTTGATGACGGAGGCACTGTCGGTAGCCGTAGCCTTTAGGTGAATCACGCCATTCTCCACGATGATCTTTTCGACATACCAGTTATCGGAGCCGAGACGCTGCATGCCCGTTCCAAAGGCCCTGACGAGCAGTACGAGGATTACGCAAAGGATGGTCCCGAGAATGCAGTAAAGACCGATCCTGCGGTTACGCCACTTATTCTTTTTCAGGAAGTCGATTTCTTTCTTTTCTTTGGGACTTGGCGCCTCCGCCTTTTCCGCGTCGCCCTGCATGTCCTTAAGGATCTTTGCACATTCCGTGCATTCGCTGACATGTGATTCTATTAAGCTATTCGAGTCATCGCTCGTGAGCTTGTCGATATAAGAGGGGAACAAATCCCGAATGACGTTACATGATAGTTTATTCATTTCCGCTCATTTCCTTTCGTAGTTTTTCTTTTCCGCGATAGAAGGTCACTCTGGCCCAGTTCTCCGTCTTTCCGAGAACCTCACCGATCTCCGCGAAGGACAGTTCCCCAAAGATCCGAAGATACGTCACCTCACGATAAGGCTCCTCCAGACTATGGAGCTTTTGGAATAACTGCACCTTTCCGAGGTTATCGAGCGCCGCATCCTCCGCGGAATCCACGGGAATCTCGACCTCGTCCACATCCTCCATCGCCGGGTGCTTTCGAAGATAGGCGAGATGGAGGTTCTTCGCGATGGCACATAGCCAAGTCGAAAGCTTACACTTCCCGTCAAACCGATCGATCGACCGGATCGCCTGACAGAACGTCTCCTGCGTGAGCTCCTCCGCAAGATCCTCGCTCCGCGTCCTTGACAGCAAATACTTATACACCGTCTGCGCATACTGCTGGTAAATCTCATCCATCGACTGCAACCCCATCTCACCTCCTTCCGTGACCTTCTATATCGTTAATGCGAAAATGAAAGCATTCGTTACATGAATTACAGAATTATTTTATCTCCATGACATGGGTGGTGCAAGTTCTATTTCCGTGAGGATGCTCTTCTTGCTTCTCGCAAGAAAGTCTTGAGAAACCCTTGCCAATATGGTATCTTTATGTTGATTAGCGTTTTCATAGGTTCTCAGTAAGCTATATTTGGATAAAGAGTATTGCAAACTGAACGGAAAGAATACGGTTTGCAACTAGAAGGAAACAACATGTTGGAGCAATTTTCAAGAACTGCGCTGCTGATCGGCGAGGATGGAATTGAAAAGCTTTCGAAGGCGCGGGTGGCGGTATTTGGCGTCGGCGGCGTCGGCGGCTTTGTCTGCGAGGCGTTGGCGCGCAGCGGTATTGGCGAGTTTGATCTGATCGACAGCGATACGGTGGCGACATCGAACTTAAATCGCCAGATCATTGCGACGCAGGACACGATCGGAAAGTATAAGGTCGACGTCATGAAGGAGAGGATCCTTTCCATTAACCCCAGCGCGATCGTGAACGTGCATAGGTGCTTTTATCTTCCCGAGACCGCGGCGCAGTTTGATTTTTCAAGATATGATTATGTTGTTGACGCCGTGGATACAGTGACGGCGAAGATCGACATTATTCTGCAGGCGCAAAGCTGCGGTGTTCCCGTCATGAGTTCCATGGGCGCCGGAAACAAGATGGACCCCACGAAATTCAAGGTGGCAGACATCTACAAGACGGATGTCTGTCCCCTTGCGAAGGTGATGCGTAGGGAATTAAAGAAGCGCGGCGTGAAAAAGCTGAAGGTGGTGTATTCCACGGAGGAGGCCATGAAACCGCTGGGAAAGCCCGCGGAAGAGCCGCAGGCGGGGTCATCTAGGAGAAGTACGCCTGGAAGCATTGCGTTCGTGCCCTCCGTTGCGGGACTTATCATCGCAGGAGAAGTGATCAAGGATTTGATAGGCTTTGAGCCACAAAAATAGAATTGGTTTGTTAGGAGAAATGAAATGTACGATAAGAGAATTAGACCGGATGAAAGACCTGTATTCCCGAAAAGGTGCGTGATCACGGGCGGCATGCCCTATGGCAATAAAGAGCTGCATTTCGGACACGTGGGCGGCATGTTTGTGCATGCGGACGTGTTTGCGAGATTCATGCGCGACAGGATCGGAAAGGAGAACGTGATCTTTGTATCCGGTACGGACTGCTATGGTTCCCCCGCGTTGGAGAGCTATCGAAAGCTCAAGGAGGCAGGCTATCAGGAATCCATCGAGGATTACGTGAAGTCCAATCACGTAAAGCAGAAAGAAACGCTGGATGCCTATAAGATCAGTTTGAATTACTTTGGCGCATCCGCGCTCGGTGAGGCGGGCAAGATTCACTCCAAGACATCTGCGGAGATTTTTAATAAGCTCTATGAAAAAGGGTATCTTGAAAAGCTTTCCACGCCACAGTTTTTCGACGAGGAGCTAGGCGTATTCTTAAATGGCCGTCAGGTCATCGGGCGTTGTCCCATCGAAGGCTGTACGAGTGAGAAGGCCTATGCGGACGAGTGCTCTCTTGGACATCAGTACATGCCCAGCGAGCTGATCGATCCCATCAGCGTGCTTTCCGGAAAGAAGCCGACCTTCGTGAACGTGACCAACTGGTACTACAAGCTCGAGGATGACATTGATTACCTCAAGGGTTGCATTAATGAGCTGCGCGCGAACACCAATCGCCGAAAGTTTGAGATGCTGATCATCGACGAGTTTTTGAATAAACCCGCCGTACATGTTCCGAAAAAATACTTAGAGGGCATGGATCAGGACGCATTATTGGCGAAGTTCCCGGAGCACGAGCTGATCGACGAGGAGAAGAGAAAGTCCCTGCTTTGCGTCTTTAAGTCTTTGGATGACAGAGATCTCGCAAGAAAGGTTTTAGAGGATGCCGGCGTGCATTATACCGCGGGTAAGACGCTGGTACCGTTCCGCCTTTCCGGTAACGTGGAGTGGGGCGTTCCCGTGCCTGAAAAAGAGGGTGAGAAGGATCTGACCTTCTGGGTATGGCCGGAATCCCTTTGGGCACCGATCTCCTTTACGAAGGCGTATCTGGCATCCAAGGGCGCTGACGAGAACGAGTGGCAGAAGTGGTGGAATGACGAGGACGCGTTTGTATACCAGTTCATTGGCGAGGACAATATTTACTTTTATTCCATCGCGGAGATGGGCATATTCCACGCACTCGGCAACGTAAGGGCACCGCACATCATCCCGAACCGTCACATCCTGTTCATGGACACGAAGGCCAGCAGCAGCTCTGAGATCAAGCCGCCCATGGCAGCAGAGCTCCTAAATCACTACTCTGTGGATCAGTTGCGCATGCACTTTATCAGCCTTGGCCTTTCGAATAAGAGCACGGGCTTTAAGCCGCAGGTCTATCTGCCCGAGGAGCAGAGAGAGGGCGTAGATCCCGTTGTGAAGGAAGGAAACCTTCTGACCAATGTGTACAACCGTCTGATCCGTTCCTGCTTCTACTCAACCCAGGCTTCCTTTGACGGCGTACTTCCCGAGGGAGAGGTTTCTGAGAAGATGCGCGCGCTGGCTGAGAAGAATGTTTTGGATTATGAGCGCCACATGTACAATCATGATTTCCACAGAATTTCTTACACATTGGACGATTACATCCGCGAGGTCAATAAAAACTGGGCAGCGGTGAGCCGCGAGGCAGATAAGAATAATGACCTGGAAATGAAGCGCCAGCTTCTTGTGGATACTTGGTATTCCTGTAAAGTCATGGCGGTACTGTTCCATCCCATCGCACCAGACGGTTGCGAGATGTTCCGCGAGTACTTAAACTTTGATGAGAAGATTTGGAACTGGGATCTGATCCTGGACCCCCTGACTGCATACGTGCCGGACCTGAAGTCGCATAAGCTCAAATTCCTGGAACCCCGCGTGGACTTCTTTAAGAAGCCCGCATGGCAGTTCGATAAGGAATAGGAGCGTAAAACTGGCGGAAAAGATCATCCACGAGGTCGGCATACATGAGTTCCGCAAAGGTGACGCAAGCTTTTTCGTGACCATGACCATTGGCGTTTGCGCGGCCGGACCGAAGGATGAGGTGGATGCGGTGATCAGCGCGGCGGACAAATGTCTGTACCGCGGTAAGAGCGGTGGTAAGAATCGCGTAGAATCATAAACGGATAACAGATTGCTTGGAAGAGAGCCCTGACAGGAGGGATCCATATGAGACAAACTATTACAAGGCATCGAGCATCCATAAAGAGAGTATTTGTCATGGCCATGTGCGCTTGCATGCTGCTTTGCAGTGGCTGCGCGAAATTCAATCCTTTGCCACCGCAGGAGAAGGTGACGGACAAGGCCATCAAGGATGTATTTGCCGAGCACGGTGTGAAGGTTGGCACTTGTCTCTCGAATCAAGTGATCAGCAATACGCCGATGTCGGGCCTTGTTTCGACGCAGTTTAACAGCTGTACCTGTGAGAATGCCATGAAGCCGGATGCCATCTTAAATTGGCAGGAGAGCGTGGCGCAGGGAAAGCTTGTTGTCGAGCTTGGCTATGAGGCGAGAAGAGTTTTGGAGTGGGCCAAGGTGCATCAGTTTGCCATGCGCGGGCACACTTTTATCTGGTACAGCCAGACGCCGAACTGGATCTTCCATCAGGGGTTTGACACGAGTAAGCCTTTTGTGAGCAGGGATGAGATGCTCGAGCGCATGGAGCAGCTGATCAGCGGCACCTTCGCGGAGCTGGAGCGCCTCGGATTTCTGGAGATTTTCTATGCCTATGACGTGGTGAATGAAGCGTGGAACGAGGATGGCACCATGCGCAACAATAACTGGAGGCAGGTCATCGGAGACGACTATCTCTGGTATGCCTTCTATTATGCGGACAAGTACGCGCCTGATTACATTGATCTTTATTACAACGATTATAATGAGCAGTACAAGGCAGATACGCTGGTAGCCTTTGTAGACACGCTGGTGGATGAGGACGGAAGGTCACTCATCGACGGCATTGGCCTTCAGGGACATCTTTTTACTTCGGATGATCTCGATGCTTATTTCGAGGCAGTGGATACCTTGGCGACAACGGGATTAAAACTTCAGCTGACAGAGATTGACGCTGGCCTTGGCTCGTATCAAAGAGCGCTAACGTCATCGGACGCCAACCTCATGATGCAGGGAAGATTTTATTACAAGCTGATCAATGGCTTGTTTGAGAGAATTGACGCAGGGACGCTTAATATGGATTCCATCACCTTCTGGGGATTTAGCGACGGGATCTCATGGCGTAAGGAATACAGCCCGCAGCTTTACAACGCAGATTTAGATCCCAAGTATGCACTGTATGGCGTGATGCAGATCCGGGACTATGCCGGATTTGATGAAGAGTAGGAAACATGTGTCCCTGAGGGGAAACTCGAAAGCTTCAGAGGGGTGGAATTATGGCGAGTAAGAAAAACAGAAGACAGCTGCATAAGATCAAGAAGAACAGGGCAGGAGTATCCATATTCTTCTTTGCGTTGATATTGGCAGCAGTCTATTTTACGCTGTGGATCATTTTGGAAATCGTGGGGCAGGCGTTGCTTTCAGCGAAGCTCAATGAAGAGTATAAAGCCATAGAATACATGGCAAGGATTTACGAGCATGGCCTGATATCGGGAGAAGACGTCAGCGGGACCTTGGCAATCTCAGAAAGGGAGTATTTCGTTGTTGATGAAAACGGACAGATACTATCTGGATTCCATAAAGGTACGTGTAGCATGCAAGAGGGTAAGATCCCTCTGACGGGTATGCCAGAGCCAGCTAAAGTGTATTTGGATAGCGATTCAGAATGGTTAGAAAATCATAGCACTGGTTTGTATCCAGATTACAAGGTAATTCTCTCAAGGATATTTTTTGCATCAGCTGATATAAATTCCCATATTGTCATAAGCACGGAAACGGGAGAACAAGTATACTTAGGTGATGAAACGGAGCTGGACAAGGAAGCTGATGCCGTCCATAAGGCGATTGTTATGGATCATGAACAGTTCCCAGTTTGGTTTTCCGTACCATTATCAGATTCTGATCATCGCTTTGTGGCTAAGGCTGTGGCTTCTTTTAATGGCGATGAGATGATTGTTGCGCTTGCGCTGATCCTAGTCGCTATTGCGTTGCTATTGATACTGTTGGTTCTCATGATTGGCAACATCATCCGCAACGCCCGTAGCACAAAGAAAATCGTTAAGACCTACATGACGGATGCAGTGACGCAGGGACATAACTGGGTATGGTTTACGCTGAAAGAGGAGCCCATTCTCCGCGGTGCACGCTATGCCAACCAGAAGATCGCGGTCATTGAGCTAGAATTTGATAATTACCGGAATTTCTGTACCTGTCATTCCATGCTCGAAGGTGAGCAGATGCTCTGCAAGATCTATGAAGAGACGGCAAAGACGTTGACAAAGCGTGAGGCGGTTGCGCATGTTGCAACAGCTAGCTTCGCGATTCTCATGGAATATGAGAATGAGGAGAGTTTAACGGCGAGACTACGGAGCCTAATCGAGACCTTAGAGAACATTGATCGTACGCATAAGTTCGCGTTCCACATAGGTGTGCGACTTCTTGACATTGAGCGGAAGGAGAATGGCAAAGCCGTTCGCCGTAAGAAGCTGAATTTGGAGGAAGAGTTCAACAACGCCAGCACTGCAAGGTTAACGCTGACGGGCATCGATGATTCCCGCATCGCCTTCTTTGATCAGAAGCTCGTGGATGAAAAGAAGTGGATCGATGCCGTGACGGAGCATCAGGAGCAGGCCATCAAGAACGAAGAGTTCGTGGTTTATTATCAACCGAAGTACGATCCGAAGACCAAGCGTCTTCGCGGCGCCGAGGCGCTGATCCGTTGGGACAGTCCGGAGCTCGGCTTTATCCCGCCTGGAAAGTTTATTCCAATCTTTGAAAGGAATGGCTTTATCACGGAGATCGACCACTATATGTTAAAGCACGTGGCGGAAGATCAGAAGAACTGGCTTGATTTAGGCCTAAACTGCGTGACGGTGAGCGTCAACATATCACGTGCGCACTTT
>JAFPRF010000190.1 GCA_017400965.1 Lachnospiraceae bacterium | reverse complement strand
GAACGCGGATCGTCGAGGATTACTATTATGCGGAGCAGAAGCTCACCGCCCTGGACAGCCTGCGAGACTTTGAACGCAATGCGGCGGCGTATTATGCACTGTTGGAGAAATTTGCGGGCTCCGCGAAGGCGAATCCCTTGATTTACAGCAGCATCCCGGCGCAGCTCGCGGCGACGATCGACGAATCCCCGCTGGAGCTCAGAGAGTTTAAGGGGACGCTTCGAAGCTACCAGGCCTTTGGCGCGAAATATATCTTGTTCGAACGAAAGGTTCTCCTCGGCGATGAGATGGGACTTGGAAAGACGGTGCAGGCCATCGCGGCCATGTGCGACATTTACGCGTTAGACCCGCAGAGCCTGTTTTTGGTGATCTGTCCCGCATCGGTCCTCATCAACTGGTGCAGGGAAGTGAAGAAATTTAGCAACATGGAAGCCTATCTGATCCATGGCCCTTTACTGGAAAGCTCTTTTGAAGACTGGAAGAATAAAGGCGGCGTGGCGGTCACGAACTTCGAAACCATGGAGAAGATCGTCCGCTGGATCGATAAGAAACTAAAGCTTGCGATGTTGGTGATCGACGAAGCACATTACATCAAGAATCCAGACGCGCAGAGAACGCAGAACGTTCGGCGCCTCGAGGACGAGTCTGAGCGCATCCTCATGATGACGGGTACGCCGCTGGAAAACCGCGTGGACGAGATGTGTCAGCTGATCGAATTTCTGCGCCCCGACATGGTGGAGGAGGTTCGAAAGCATGCGTTCATGAGTAACGTGCCGGAGTTCCGTGAACTGCTTGCACCCGTGTACCTGCGCAGACAGCGCGATCAGGTGCTCGAAGAGCTACCTCCCATCGAGGAGAAGCAGGAATGGTGCGAGATGACGACTGTCGACCGTGAAGCATACAGGAGTGCCGTGGCAGATAGGGACTTTAACGACATGCGCCGCGTGTCATTTATGGGAAGTGACGTCGGCGCTTCCGCAAAGGTGACGAGGCTTTTGGAGATTTGCAGGGATGCGATGGAGGATGGCCGGAAGATTGTGATCTTTTCCTTCTTCCGCGAGACCATTGATAAGGTGCAGGCGCTCTTAGGAGAGCAATGCGTTGGCTCCATCACGGGAAGTACGGAAGTTTCGCAGCGCCAGAGCATCATCGACAGACTCTCGAATGCAAAGCCCGGCAGCGCGCTAGTTTGTCAGATCCAGGCGGGCGGTACGGGACTCAACATTCAAGCGGCGAGCGTCGTGATCTTCTGCGAACCGCAGATCAAGCCGTCCCTTACCAACCAGGCCATCTCGCGCGTGTACCGCATGGGACAGGTGCGCAATGTTTTGGTATACCATCTGCTTTGTGAAAATACCGTGGATGAGTCCATGGTGCAGATGCTTGAGAGAAAGCAGAAAGAATTTGACGCTTACGCGGATGAATCCGCGATTGCAGACGCGCTGGATCAGCTCGTCGATAAGGACTGGATCCAGAGCTTGATAGAAGCGGAGAATAGGAAGTATTTGAGCGATGAAGAAATTGCTAAGCAGTAGTAAAAGCGTAAGAACCGCAATCTGTATGGCGGCTTTTGCATTGATGATCGGCCTTACGGGATGCGGCGGAAATGGAGCGGAGAGTACCAGCCCGGTGCCTGCGCAATCTGAAGGCTCTGCGGAGCCCACGGCGCAGCCTACCCCTGAGAGCACGCCTGAAGCTACGCCGGAACCTACGGCAACGCCCGAGCCCACGCCGACGCCGGAGCCTACACCGACGCCAACGCCTTCGGACATCTACGTGACCCTCTCGAAGACACTCCTGGAAGAGGAAAACAAGGTCGACATTGATTTCGCGGCGCTGGCGGAGACGGACTCCGCGACCTATCAGAAGATCGATAAGTATGTGGCATCCTTAGAGCCCACGAAAAAGAACGGCATGACGGGTGTGTTCGAGGGAAAGAACCTGATCCTGATCTCAGCGGAGGCCTTTACCGCAGAGGTGATCGATCCGGATCTTACGCCCACGCTTTACCGACTTGCGACCAAGGGCATCCAGTTCACGGATTCCTATCAGCCAGCCGGCGCGGGAACCACGGGCGGAGAGTGCCAGAACATCTTTGGCTTGACGCCGGCGCTGGGCGGAAGCAGCGTGAAGAAGACCCAGACTTATAACAATTTCTACACTATGGGAAATCAGCTGAACCGCTTGGGCTATTTTGGAAAGGCTTATCACAACGGCAGCTATACCTACTATGACCGTGACAAGACTCATAATAACCTCGGCTATTCCGAGGGCTTTATGGCCTATGGCAACGGCATGGAAAAGTTCGTGAAGCCCACCTGGCCGGAGAGCGACTATGACATGTTCGTGGGCACCATCCCGGACTACATTGATCAGGAGCACTTTAACATTTACTACATGTCCGTGAGCGGACACAGCAATTATCGCTTTAGCAACAATGCCATGGCGAAGAAGCACAAGGATCGCGTGGCGGACTTAGAGGGCTCGGAGGCCATTAAGGCATACAAGGCGGCCAACCTCGACTTCGAGGACGCGCTGACATACCTTGTGCAGCAGCTCGAGGAGAAGGGCATCGCGAACGACACCGTGATCGCCATCAGTGCAGATCATTACCCCTATGGCCTTGACGGCGGCAGCAGTGCGAAGTTCGGGCAGATGCAGTACCTCTCGGAGCTCTACGGCGAGAACGTGACTAACATCATTCAAAGGGATCACAACCGCCTGATCATATGGTGCGGTTGCCTGGAAGAGTATGACCCGATCGTAGTCGACACGCCGGTCTGCAGCATCGACCTTCTGCCGACGCTTTCGAACCTTTTTGGAACGGAGTGGGACTCCAGACTCCTTCCCGGCAGGGACGTCTTTTCCGACGCGATGCCCCTCGCCTTTATGTCGAGACGCGACTGGAAGACCGACCTTGGCGTCTGCCTTGGCGGAAAGTTTACGCCCTATGACGAAAACGCGGAGATTCCTGAGGACTATGTCAAAACGGTGAATGCCATCGTCTCGAGAAAGTACGATTACTGCAAGGACGTCTTAAACACGGACTACTATGGACATCTGGCAAATTTAGGGCTGTTAAAATAGCTCCGTGGACGCGCTAAACCTTGACAATTTGGGCAAAAAATGGTATGTTCAAAATGTTAAAAGGGAGTAGTTGCAACGGCGCAATCAACACCCCCCGACGCTCTGGATCGAAAGATCAACCCGTCGTGGTTGCGCGCTTCATCAATGTTTGAGGAAGAACAAGACTTTTAGCACTGACATGGTGCTAGAAGTCTTTCTTTATAGTGAGGAACGAGTTTATGGAAATCTTACTTCAGCTTTTATTTTTGGCCATTGGTTTTGTACTTCTCATGAAGGGCGCGGACTGGTTCGTGGATGGCGCGGCAGCCATCGCCGACAGACTTGGCATACCGCAGCTTGTCATCGGCCTTACCATCGTCGCCATGGGTACCTCACTCCCCGAGGCTGCCGTTAGCATTTCCGCAGCCACCAAGGGAAGCGCCGCCATCACCATCGGTAACGTGCTCGGCAGCAACATCATGAACGTGCTCGTGATCCTCGGCCTCACCTCCGTGATCTGCGCCATTCCCGTGCAGAAATCCACCGTGCATTACGAGATACCCTTTGTCATCGTTATCACTGTTATCCTCGCCGCCCTCGGCCTCATGGACAACCAGATTGGTCTCCTCGAAGGCGTCATCCTCTGGGGACTTATGATCGTATACCTCATCTATCTCCTCATCATGACCAAGAAAGGCCACGTGGTGCAGGAAGAAGAGAAGAAGGATGAGAAGAAAAAGCCCATTTGGCTCCTCATTGTCATGATCATCGTGGGCGCCGTGATGATCGTTAAGGGCTCCGACGTCACCGTTGACGCAGCCTCCAAGATCGCCACCATCCTCGGCATGGAAGAGCGTTTCATCGCCCTTACCATTGTGGCCTTCGGCACCTCCCTTCCCGAGTTGGTTACCAGCGTTACCGCCGCAATCAAGCATAAACCTGACATTGCAGTCGGTAACATTGTCGGCAGTAACATCTTCAACATCCTTTTTGTCGTTGGTACAACGGCCCTCATTGCCCCGGTAGAGTATGCATCCTCTTTCCTGATCGATAGCATAGCAGCTCTCGCCGCAGCAGTCCTTTTATTCCTTTGCGTATTGCCTAGGAAAAGATTAGGCCGTCTTGGTGGCTTCCTCATGCTAGTCGGTTACGCTGCTTATTTCGCTTACATTTTGTAAAACTTGAAACATTCCCACAAAAATGCTACAATAATAAGCGAGTTTTACTTATGTGAGAGGGCACCATGAATAAGCTGATACTAAGAGCCTATGGCCTCATCGCCATACTCTTTCTATTTCTAATTGGATATGGTCTCTTCAACCTCCGTCTAAGCGTTACCCGCAAGACCAACCTTACCGGATACGAAGAGATCACCGAATACACCGAGGCGACCGTGAAGGACGAAGACGCTCCCCTCGGTGAAAAGACTGTGATCACCTTTCGTCTTCGAGAGATCCGCTCGGATTACAATACCCTTTTATTCATGACGGCCCATCAAAACGTGTCCGTCTACCTTGGCTCGGAAAAAATCTACGACCTGCGCGCAAAGTCCGGCATCTTCCTGCCGAAGAGCCCTGGCGTTGTCTATAACGAGGTCGTTTTTTCAGACGCAGACAAAGGCCGTACCATACGCGTGGAACTGGAACCCGTGTACGAAGGCCTAAACAATATTCCTGATTTCATGCTCGGCAACGGCTATCAGATCATCAAAGTGATCCTGTTCTCCAATCTGCCGATTCTTTTGCTGTGCACTGCCGTCATCTCCATCGGCATCCTCCAGATCTTTACCGCCCTTGCCAGCGGCAAGAACGAGGAGCACATGTCCATCGCTTTAACCCATTCCGCGTTCACCATCGTTGTCGGCATCTGGAAGTGCCTCGACAGTGACTTTATCGCGCTCTTCGCGAAGGAACTGCCGGTACTGACCGTGCTTCCTTTTGTCATTTTGATGTTCCTTCCCCTCATGATAAAGAAGGTCATCATGGATGTACTTAATACCTACGAAACCACTGCATGGAAGATTCCGAACGTCGTGTGCCTCATTGGGATCGCGACGGCCTTTGCCATGCAATTTTTCGGTATTGCCGACTTCCGCGAAAGCCTTTGGGTTTCGGAAGCCTGCCTTGCCATCAGCTTCCTGTGTACGTTGTTTGGCATCATCGGTTACGTCAAAGACAACGGATTTGACCGCGACGCCAAGGCGGGAAGCGTTTGTTGGGTCCTTGGGCTACTCTGGATGGCCATTGACGTCTACACCTACTTTGGAACCACGGGCGTGACGAAATTCCCCGTGAGCATGTTCCTGTTCCTCTTGTTCCTCCTGATGCTGCTCTACGGCCGCATGAAGGCATCGAGACAGAGAATGGAGGTCGGCATGAAGGCAAGAGCCTACAAAAAGCTTGCGTATCATGACGCGCTCACCGGTTTCTTTAACCGCGCCGCGTACGTGGACTTTCTTTCCAGCAGCGAATTCAATCTACGAAAGAGTATTCTTGTCGCATTTGACCTAAACAACCTGAAGAAATGTAACGATGAGCTGGGACATGACAAGGGCGACATCTACATCAAGGAAGCCGCAAAGATCATCATGGACTGCTTTGGCGAGCGCGGCAGATGCTATCGCCTGGGAGGTGATGAGTTTGGCGCGATCCTGCTCGACGATTCCATGGAGGCCTGCGAGAAGCGCGCGAAGAGAATGCGCGACCGCGTGGCCGAATTCAACAAACGAAGCGATGACATTCACATGGGCATAGCCTGTGGATTTGCCATTTTTGACGAGGCAGAGGACGAGGACGTGCACGCTACCATCCGCAGGGCGGATAAGATGATGTACGAAGAAAAGTTCCGCATGAAGCAGCAGGGAGCATAACCGGAGGAGACTGATGGATAAACTGATCCAAAGAATCTACATAGCGGTTTTACTGGCACTTGCCGCGCTTCTGACCTACTATTTTGTGAGGTACAGAGACGTGGTGGAGACCTCTGCGCCCAAAATGGGGAGCGAGCTTCTGACGGCCGTGCCCACGGCGGATTCTCCGGAGCTTGTCACCGGTGAAAACGGCTGGACGGGCCGCATCCACATTGACGGCGTGACAGGTAAATACTGCCATCTGATCTTTTATACGATTCACCAGACAGTGGAAGTATACCATGGCGCGGAGTGCATCTACAGCATGAGCCCGTCGCCCAAGAATACCTTCGCGAAAACGCCGGGCTGTGTTTGGAATGACATTCTGCTCACTGAGGACGTGAACGGCGCGGACCTATACTTGAAGCTGACGCCGACCTACCCGAATCTGACCTTCGGCCTTCCCGATTTTTACTTGGGAGAGAAGGGGAGTATCGTTAAGGTCCAGCTAGGGAAGGAACTCTTCTCCGTGATCGTCAGCCTGATCCTGATCGCCGTGGGCATCAGCTTTGCAGGCTATGTCTTCTACAATCGTAAGAATTCCGAGGTGGATAAGAGTCTCGCACTGCTTGGCCTTCTCGCGTCGCAGGTTGGACTGTACCGCGTGGCGGATTCGAGCCTTTCGAAGATGCTATTTCATGGACTACCCATCGTCTCACTCATGCCGTTTATCGCGCTGATGATGGTGACGATCCCCTTTGTCCTGTTCATGAAGGGCCTTTATACCACGAAAGACTTTAAGATCTGGTACGTGCCTTGCTGGCTGAGCCTTGGCATCATGACCTTAGCGCTGTTTTTACAGTTCTTTAACATCGTGGACTTCCGCGAGATATTAAAGCCCATTTTTGCGGTGCTTCTTTTGGGTATCGGCGTAGTCTTTGTCATGGCGATCGTGGAGGTACGTCGCAGCGGCTTTAACGCGAAGCTTCGAAGCAATCTCCTTGGCATGTTACTCGTGGCGATGGGTGTCTCCTTCGACGCGGGTACTTACTACTTCACCAATGGTCGCCGCATTACCGCATTTGTCATTCTGGGCTTCCTTCTCTATGCGATCGCCCTGGCCGTGACGCTCTTTAAGGAATCCGGTGCGCTGATCACTGCCGGAAAGGGCGCGCACAGCATGGAGAATCTGGCATATCATGATAAGCTGACGGGCGTTTACAACCGCGCAGCCTTCATCGTGGACACCGACCCTTACGTGGTGGATCCGGAGAATTATGCCGTTGCCGTTTTGGACCTGAACAATCTGAAGTACTGCAACGATCACTTGGGACATGAAGTCGGAGACCAATACATCCGCGACGCCTCGGAGATCATCAAGAATACCTTTGGCACCATCGGCAGCTGCTACCGCATGGGCGGAGACGAGTTCTACATCCTCATCCCGAAGGGCGGCAAGGCGGCGGCCCGCGAGCAGCAGGAGACGATGGACAAGATGGTCGAAGAGTACAATCAGAAAAATACGACCTTTAAGATGGGCATTGCCTGCGGCTACGCGCGCTTTGACAATCGAATCGATTATGATCTGAATTCCACGGCGAAACGTGCAGATCAGTTGATGTATCAAAACAAAGAAGAAATGAAGAGTATGGATCATCAGGAGGTACGAAGATGAGAAAGCAAGGCATTTTGATGCCAATCTCCAGCCTGCCGTCCAAGTATGGTATTGGCACCTTTGGCAAGGAAAGCTATGCGTTCGTTGATTTTTTGAAGAAGGCAGGACAAAAGCTTTGGCAGATTTTGCCGCTCGGCCCTACGGGCTACGGCGCGTCGCCCTACCAGTCCTTCTCCACCTTTGCAGGGAACCCCTATTTTATCGATCTGGAGACCTTGATCGATGAGGGGCTGCTCACCAAGAAGGAATGCGACGAGACGGACTTTGGCGATCATCCCAATTATATCGACTACGGGAAGCTCTATGGCGGAAGATTTCCGCTCCTTCGCAAGGCATGGGAGAGAGCCATCAAAAAGGGCTTGGAGACACAAAAGGATTACGTGGAATTCATCAAAAAGAATTCCTTCTGGCTGGATGATTACGCCATGTTCATGGCGCTCAAGGATGCCATTCCCGGAAAGGGCTTTATGGACTGGGAGGAGGGCCTTCGCCTTCGCAAACCCCTGACCATGGCGCAGTATCAGCGCCAGCTCGCTGATGAGATCCGTTGCTATAAGTTCCAGCAGTACGAGTTCAGCAAGCAATGGAAGGCATTGAAGCTCTATGCAAACCGCGCCGGCATCGAGATCATCGGCGACATCCCGATCTACGTGGCGCCGGACAGTGCGGACGTATGGGCGCATCCCGAGCTCTTCCAGATCGACGAGGACGGCAGACCCATCGGCGTGGCTGGCTGCCCGCCCGATGCCTTCAGCGCAACCGGTCAGCTTTGGGGCAACCCTTTGTATCGATGGGACTTCCACAAGGTGACCAACTACGCTTGGTGGTACCAGCGCATCAACTATTGCTACAACCTTTATGACATCGTACGCCTCGACCATTTCCGCGGCTTTGACGAGTATTGGTTCGTGCCCTACGGCGATCAGACAGCAGCCGGCGGTCATTGGGAGAAGGGACCTGGCGCGGAGCTCTTCGAGATCCTGACCAGAAAGATGGCGGACAGAAGCAATAAGGGAACGGGCAGAAGAGGAAAGCTCGCGGATAAGAAGGTTATTGCAGAGGATCTTGGATTTATGACGGAGGGCGTGGTACGCCTTCTCGAGGAGACTGGTTATCCCGGCATGAAGGTATTGCAGTTTGCCTTCGATGAGGGACCAGACGGCCAGGGTATGTATCTGCCCCACAACTTTACGAGAAATTGCGTAGTCTATACGGGAACCCATGACAATGAGACGACCCTTGGATGGATCCGTGGCAGAAGCAAGCAGCAAAACGAGTTCCTCATGGATTACCTGAACGCGACGGACGAAAAGGACCTTCTTTGGGCCATGATCCGCGCGGCGGTATCCTCCGTTGCCGATACGGCGATCATCCCGATGCAGGATTATCTAGAGCTCGGAAACGAGGCGCGCATCAACATGCCGTCCACTCTGGGCGACAACTGGAAGTGGCGCATGAGCGCAGGCGCCAACACGAAGGAGCTGGCAGCAAAGATTTACAAGCTCACCAGAACCTACGGCAGACTTCAGGAACAATAAAGCTACAAAAAACAGCCCCGAAAAAACGGGGCTGTTTTCATGTGATGTATTTATGATAATTCTCCCAAATCCATCATGGCCATGTAGGAATTGTGATATTCCTTGCAATAGGTCACGTCCTCATAGAACCAATCGGGGGGAACGAAGGCCTCGGCGGCATCCTTGCTGCCAAATTCCACCTCTGCGATGATGAGGTCCGCGAAGTGCCCTTCGAAGACGTCAATCTCGATCGTTAAGGTGTAATCCGCGGGCGGCTTCGGGAAGCCCTCCTTAAAGCCGGGGTTCTTGAGCGGTACAAGATAACGCTTTTTCGTGATCACGTGACCGTCCGCCTTGGCGCGCAAATGATAATAAGCCTCCTCTGTCAGAGCGAGATTGTGCTCTTCGCGGGTCATCATGCCCTTGCCCTTGTAGGTCATGTAATAATCATCATCCTCTTTGCGGACGCGAATGACGGGATCAACGTTCAAATAGGCCTGTTCAATATTATGACAGGGATAGGATTCCAAATTCTCAGGAAGTCTTCTCAGTAAAAACTTTCGTTCTATTTCCATAAATGCGATACCTTTCTGCTAGTCATAACTAGTGTTTGGTGCTTTGGAATCATTATAGCATAAATTCGTAGTTTTGAACAGAAAATTTTCTGTGAACTTCCCTGCAATTCGCGACGTGTTTTTGACGTCTCACAACAATTGCTTGCGCCAAAACGCATAAAGCGTTACAATGATTCTCGAAGCAAAGAAATCATGGATTCCGATGGAAACTTGAGACTCAGACAAGGTTTCGGAAAGAAAGGAAAAACAACATGTTAGACGTATCACACGTAACCAAGAAATATGGCAAATTACTCGCCTGCAACGACGTTGACTTTCACCTCGATCCGGGCAGCGTTACCGTCCTCCTGGGACCGAACGGCGCCGGAAAAAGTACCATCATGAAGTCCATTATTGGATTCCTGAAGTATGAAGGGAAGATCACCGTTGGCGGGTTCCCCAATAAAACGACGGATGCGAGAAGGCTTTTGGGCTACATCCCCGAGATGCCTGCGCTGTATCCGAACCTGACGGTCTCCGAGCACTTTGAGTTCCTCGCGAGAGCGTACCGCATGACGGATTATAAGGACCGCGCAAACGAGCTGTTAGAGCGTTTTGAACTGAGTGATAAGAAGAAAAAGTTCGGCGACGAGCTTTCGAAGGGCATGCAGCAGAAGTTAAACCTCTGTCTGGGACTTTTGACGAACCCGAAGATGATCCTAATGGATGAGCCCATGATTGGTCTGGATCCTCATGCCATCAAGCAGTTAAAGGGTATGTTTGAGGAGCTGCGCGAGCAGGGCAGTACTCTTCTTGTCAGCACGCACATCATCGACAGCGTGGACATGCTTTGGGACAGAGCCCTGATCATGCAGACCGGTAAGATCATGGCGAACGTAACGCGCGACGAGCTTGCGGCTACGGGTAAGACGCTAGAGGAGCTCTTCTTCGAGGTGACCGAGGGCGTAAAGCAGGAGGACATGACCCATACGGAAGCTGAGCAGACCGGAAAGGAGTGATCGGTATGAGGATGTTTTTGTACTATGCCGTCCATTCCTTTTGGAATCAGCTGCGGAAGATGTTTAAGTCTTGGGTGCTGGCGTTTATCGCGATCTGTTTCGTGGTCGGCATCATCATTGGACTCGTCGCTGCGACGATCTCCAAGGTGGCCGATAAGCAAAAGGAAGAGACGGAAGTTGTAGAAATGGTAGACGGAGAGCAGGAAGAGGCGCAGGAAGAGCCGACACCCGATTCGCCCATGACGATCATGCTGCGCGATGAGATCGGTTATCCGAGCTTTATCGAGCTGATCGTTGGTGCCGTTGTGATCTTGATCTTTGTACTGGCCGCGGTGAATGCGGATAAGAACGCGGGTAAAATATTCCTTCCAGCGGACGTCACGCTCTTATTCCCCTCGCCGCTAAAACCGCAGTCGGTCATGATGTTCCGTATTGCCAATCAGCTTGGCCAGATGATCTTGATCAGCCTTTACCTCATGTTCCAAGTGCCCAATCTGGTGCTGAACGTCGGATTAAGTTTATGGGGCGCGATCGCACTGGTCGTGGCGTACTGCGTAACGAACTTTTTGTCAACGCTGCTGCAGCTCCTGTTATACCTGATCGGTTCCCTTTCCGAGAAGGCGCATAAGCTCATTCGTCCAGGCCTGATCGCCTGCCTTTCCGTGATCGCCGGCGGATTCCTTTATTATCAAAAGACCAGCGGCAAGGAGATGCTGCCCGCAGCTGCAGCCTTCTTCAACGCACCTGGTTCGGAGTACATTCCCTTCTGGGGCTGGATGAAGGGGTTCTGCCGCGCAGCGATCGACGGAGACCTTGCGAGAACAATGCTGTTCCTTGGCCTTCTCATTGTGGGAACGGCGATCCTGATCTTTATCATTTGGAGACTGAAGGTAGACTTTTATGAAGATGCCATGGCGAAGTCCGAGGAAGTGGCAGAGCTGATGCAGGCCGCAAGAGAGTCCAGGAATGGCATCACCATGAGCGTCAAGAGAAAGAAGGACAGAAGCGATAAGCTAAAGAGAGACGGCATGTCCCACGGCAAGGGCGCGAGCGTGTTCTTCTTCAAGAATATGTACAACCGTTTCCGCTTTGCACACTTTGGCTTCTTTACGAAGACCATGGAGACCTACCTGCTCACGGCTGTTGCCGTTGGAATTATTTTCCGAAAGACGCAAGAAAACCCCAATCCCCTGATCCTCGTTGCCGTGCTTGCAGGCTTTGTATTCTTCCGCTCCTTGGGCAATCCCCTGGAGGAGGATACGCAGCTGCATTACTTTATCCTCATGCCGGAAGGCACTTGGGCGAAGCTTTTCTTCTCGCTCCTTGCGGGTATCACCAATACGGCGCTGGATCTGCTCCTTCCCGTGATCGTTGGGTCGCTCATCATGGGCGCAAATCCGTTGATCCCGATCTGCCTGATCCCGGTGATCCTTTCCGTTGACGTTTACTCCACGACGGTGGGTGCATTTATCGGACTGTCCCTGCCTCAGAATGCAGGCGCGCCGATCAAGACCTTTGTACAGATCCTGTTTATCTATTTTGGATTGCTGCCCGATATCTTTGTTTTGACAGTTTTAGCGATCCTTGGACACGTTTATCTTGGCATTGCAGCCGCAGCTGTGGTAAACTTATTGTTGGGACTGATCTTTTTTGCACTCGCCGCACATTGGCTATCGCCCCGCGGCGGTACTCCCGAGGCAATTCTTTAATACTGGAGGAGCAGCATGAAAAAAATTGGCATTTTCTTTGCAGAAGGTTTTGAGGAGATCGAAGCACTGACCGTTGTTGACATTTGCAGACGCTGTGATCTGGACATTGAGATGGTTTCCGCTTATGGCGAGGCGCAGGTCCTAGGCTCTCACGGAATTCTCGTGAAGATGGACAAGACCTTTGCCGAGGCAGACTTTGCCTCTTACGACATGCTCGTATTGCCGGGCGGCGGCAAGGGAACGCAGGGATTGGAAGCCTGCGCGCCCCTGATGGAAAAGATCGACGAGTTCTACGCCGCTGGAAAATATATCGCAGCCATCTGCGCGGCACCGAGCATCTTTGGACACCGCGGCATCCTGAAAGGAAGAAAGGCTTGCAGCTATCCGGCCTTTGAAAGTCATTTGGAGGGCGCGACCTTGACGGCTGGTCCCGTGGAGGTGGACGGCAACGTGATCACTTCCAGAGGCATGGGAACCTCCATCGATTTCGCACTGGCCATCGCTGAAATCTTCTGCGGCAAGCAGGCGGCAGATGACATGGCGGCAAAGATCGTATATCGTAAGTAAGAGGTATCTATGAAACAAAGCAAACCGTATGCAAAAGCATTACTCAAATTTATCGAGGAGAGCCCGAGCCCGTATCACGTGATCGCGAACCTAACGGAACTCTATCAGGCGCAAGGGTTCGAGGCGCTCGACGAAAAGAAGACTTGGAAGATGGAGTGGGGGAAGTCCTACGTCATTACGAGAAATGGCTGCGCCCTCATCGCCGTTCGTCTTCCCAAGGACAAAAAGAAGGTCAAGGGTCTGCACGTGGCGGCAGCGCATTGCGATTCCCCCACCTTTAAGGTAAAGGAGAACCCAGAGCGTCAGGCGGGACCCTACGTAACGTTGAACGCTGAGCCCTATGGCGGCATGATCCATTCGACCTGGCTGGACAGACCCCTTTCCATCGCTGGCAGGGTTGCCGTGGAGGAAAAGGGTGAGGTGACGTCAAAGCTTGTCAGCGTGGACCGCGACCTCCTCGTGATCCCGAATTTGGCCATCCACATGAACCGCGACGTCAATAAGGGCTATGAGTACAAGCCCCAGACGGACCTGCAGCCCCTGTTTGCGATCGGCACCGAGGAGAAGGGTGCATCCTTCCTCGACGTGATCGCAAAGGCAGCAGGCGTAAAGCCAGAGCAGATCTTAGGCCATGACCTTTTCCTTTACGTGCGCGACAAGGGCCGCATCTTTGGCGCACAGGAGGAGTTTATCCTATCACCGCGACTCGATGACCTCCAGTGCGTCTATACGCTGGCGGAAAGCCAGGCGTCGACGCCAGTAGGAGAGTACGTAAGCATCTGCGCGATCTTTGACAATGAAGAGGTGGGGAGCGGCTCTGACCAGGGCGCGGATTCCACGTTCTTCGAGGACGTACTCCTTCGCATGAGCGAGGCGCTTTCCATATCCGCAGGAAAGCTCCGTGAGTGGATCGCGGCAGGGTTCCTGATCTCCGCGGATAATGCGCATGCCGTGCACCCCAATCACCCGGAGAAGGCGGACCCGACCAATCGCCCCGTGATCGGCGGCGGTCCCGTCGTGAAATTCAGCGCGGCGCAGAAGTATACGACCGACGGTTTCACGGCTGCCGTTTTCCGCAGTCTTTGCAAGAAGGCGGACGTGCCAAGCCAGACCTTTACGAATCATTCAGACATGCCAGGCGGCAGTACGCTGGGCAATATTTCCACGGCGCACGTCTCAATTCCGAGCGTCGACATTGGCCTGCCGCAGCTGGCCATGCATTCCGCGGTGGAAACCGCAGGCGTAAATGATGCCTATTTTCTCGCGAAAGTCATGAAGGAATATTTTTCCGAATAATTCAAACAAATCAATAATTTTGTACAAATCGAAGCATATAGACAGTATGCTTCGATTTTTTTGTTACTATTTCACAAAACACGGAAACGATAATTGTAAAAGTAGTTTCTTGCGAAATGGAAACTCATTTGCTATAATGATATCATGGAGACTAAATAAAGGAGGTAACTACCATGAATACGGAACTTAGAAAAATGATACTGAACGGCACCATGGAGGTATTTAACGAAAAAGGCTTAAAGTTCACCATGGATGACATCGCAAAGCAACTGAAGATCAGTAAGAAGACGATTTACAAGGTGTTTAATGACAAAGAGGAAATGTTCCTTGAGATGGTGGACTACCTCTTTGACCAGATCAAGATGAGCGAGGAAGAGGTCATGAAGGATAAGTCCCTGACCACGCTAGAGAAGATCCGTAAGATCCTCGGCGTGATGCCTGAGAGCTATCGTGACATTGACCTGCGTAAGCTCTACGAGCTCAAAGAGCGGTATCCCAGCACCTACCAGCGAGTGGAAGAGCGCTTGGAGACCGGTTGGGAGAATACGCTGACGCTCTTAGAGAAGGGCGTGAAGGAAGGCGTGATCCGACCGCTCCCCCTTTGCATCGTAAAGATGATGCTGGAGGCGAGCTTAGAGCAGTTCTTCCAGAGAGACATTTTGATCGTGAACAATTTAAGCTACGGCGAAGCACTTGACAACGTCGTAGACATTTTAGTAAACGGCATTGCCGTAAGATAAAAGATTAGGGTTTTTACAGGAGGGTTTTATGGGTAAGCGCATTTTTCTGGATGACGGTTGGGGATTCACGGAAAGTTTTTCCGAGGAGCTCCTTGGAAAGGAGTATGCCGGGTCCCTGCAAAGCGTCAGACTGCCTCATACCTGTAAGGAAACACCCCTGCATTATTTCGACGAAAGTCTGTATCAGATGGTCAGCGGGTATCGCCGCGTCCTTTTTGCGCCCATAGAGTGGGCTGGAAAGCGCGTGCGCCTTACCTTCGACGGCGTTGGGCATGCCTGCAGGGTGTTCCTTAACGGCGAGCAGATCGCTGAGCACCGCTGCGGCTACACGGCATTTTCCGTGGAACTCACGGATAAGCTTCGCCTCGGCGAGGAGAACGTACTCGCCGTCGAAGTGGACAGCCGTGAGACGCTAAACATACCGCCTTTCGGTTTCGTGATCGATTACATGACCTTTGGCGGGATTTATCGCGACGTTTATCTGGACATATTCGAGGAGGCATTCCTTGAGGACGTCTTCGTATCCACGGTGCAGATGACGGGCAACCGCGTGCGCAGCCGCGTGAAGGTAAACGCGCTAGATCCAAATAAGGCCTACGAGATCTGCCAATCGATCCGCAAAAAGGGAACGGAAGATTTCGCCATTCTCGGGACAAAAAAGCTTTCCGCTGAGACTGATCCCGAAAAGAAGGAAAAGAGAGCTTCCCGCTTTGACGGCGAGGACGGCATCTACGGTGCCACGGACTTTTCCGCGGATGGCAAGGAGGAGCTCGGCGCCATCGCGCTTTGGGACATTGACGATCCCGCGCTGTATGAGCTGAAAACGGCCCTGTATGCGGGAAATACGCTTTTGGATGAGCGCATCGACGTCTTTGGCTTCCGCACCGCGCATTTTCGAAATGATGGCTTTTACCTGAACGGAAGAAAAGTGAAGCTCCGCGGCTTAAATCGCCACCAGAGCTACCCTTACATTGGCTACGCGGCACCGAAGTCGCTCCAGGTAAATGACGCCGACATCCTAAAGCATGAGCTTGGCGTCAATTGCGTGCGTACTTCGCATTATCCCCAGAGCCATTATTTCCTCGACCGCTGCGACGAGCTGGGACTCCTGGTCTTCACGGAGATGCCGGGCTGGCAGCACATCGGCGACGCGGACTGGAAGGCGCAGGCAGTGCAAAACACCCGCGACATGATCCTGCAATACCGCAATCATCCGTCCATCATCCTTTGGGGCGTTCGCATCAACGAGTCCGTGGATGATGACGAGTTCTATGAAAAAACCAACGCGGAGGCGCATCGTCTCGACCCGACCAGGCAGACGGGAGGCGTCCGCGCGATCAAGAAAAGTCACCTCCTAGAGGACGTGTATACCTACAATGAATTTGTTCATGAAGGTGACAACAAGGGGTGCGAACCCAAGAAGAACGTCACCTCCGACATGGCAAAGCCTTATCTCATCTCGGAGCACAATGGTCACATGTTCCCGACGAAGTCCTACGACTGCGAGGATAAGCGCGTGGAGCATGCCCTGCGTCACGCGAATGTCTTAGAAGCCGTGGCGGAGCAGGACAACATTACGGGCTGCTTTGGTTGGTGCATGTTTGATTACAATACCCATAAGGACTTTGGCGCGGGTGACCGCGTTTGCTATCACGGCGTGATGGACATGTTCCGCAACCCGAAGCTGGCGGCAGCGGTTTACGCGAGCCAGCAGGATGAGACGCCGGTCCTGATCCCAAGTTCTTCCATGGACATCGGCGAGCATCCCGGCTGTAACAGAGGTCTCATCTATCTCTTTACCAATGCGGATTCCGTTCGGATGTATAAGAACGGCGAACTCATTCGCGAGTATCAAAAGGATGAGACAAACTATCCAAATCTCCCCCATGGTCCACTTGTCGTCGATGATTTTGTAGGCGACGTATTAGAGACCAAGGAGGGCATGAAGCCCGCGCAGGCGAAGGCAGTGAAAAAACTCCTAAATACCGTGGCGCGGGTGGGCCTTAACAAACTGCCCTTGGAGGCGAAGCTCACGGCGGCAAAGCTGATCACCGTGGATCGCATGAACTTCGACCAGGCGACGGTACTGTACAATAAGTACGTGGGCGACTGGGGCGGCACCTCGACGGCCTATCGCTTTGAGGCGATCAAGGACGGCAAGGTTGTAAAGACGGTGGAGAAGCAACCCATGCATCAGGTGAGGCTTTTTGCCACCGCGGATCACCTGAACCTAAAAGAGGACCAGACCTACGACATGGCAGCCATCCGCATCCAAATGCAGGATGAATTTGGAAATATCCTAAGCTTTTGCAATGATCCCGCCTGCTTTGAAGTAAGCGGCGAGATCGAACTGGTCGGCCCGAGCGTTGTCTCGCTCCAGGGCGGCATGACCGGTACCTACGTCAGGACCACCGGGAAAGCCGGCACTGGCAAACTGTTGATCAAATCCACCGGCTGCGAATCTGTTGCACTTGATTTTCAGGTGGAAGCGTAAAGGGGGTATACGATGAATCTATCACTTAAGGAAAAAGCATCCTACGGCCTGGGCGCCGTCGGAAAAGACATGGTATACATGCTCTCGGCGAGCTACGTGCTCTATTATTTCCAGGACGTGCTGGGCGTGAACGCCGTAGCCATGGGCATTATCCTGCTCGCAGCGAGAATCTTTGATGCATTCAACGATCCCATCATGGGCGTAGTCGTTGCGAAGACCAATACGAGATGGGGTAAGTTTCGCCCCTGGCTGATGATCGGTACCGTTACGAATGCCGTGATCCTGTTCCTCATGTTCGCGGCACCGCCGAAGATGGACGGTGCGGGCCTGATCGCCTACGCAGCCGTGACCTACATCCTCTGGGGCGTTACCTATACGATGATGGACATCCCTTACTGGTCCATGATCCCAGCCTTTACGAAGTCGGGGCGTGAGAGAGAAGGCCTGACGACCCTCGCGCGTTCCTGCGCCGGCGTTGGCTCCGCACTCGTGACGATCTTTACGATGATGATCGTTCACGCGATCGGCGGCAGCAACGAGTTGGTGGGCTTCCGCTGGTATGCTTTGATCATTGCGATCCTGTTCGTCGTATTCATTACGATCACCTGCGTGACCATCCAGGAAAAGTCGACGGTGGACATGGAGTCGCCCTCCGTGGGACAGATGTTTAAGGCGCTTGTGACCAACGACCAGGCAATGATCATCGTGATCGCCATCGTCCTGATCAATACCGCGATCTATATTACCTCCAATCTTGTCATTTACTTCTTCAAGTATGACTTTGGCGGCACGGGCTGGTACAACAGCTACACGGTCTTCAACATGTTTGGCGGCGGCGTACAGATCCTTTCGATGATGGTGGCTTACCCGCTCCTTCGTAAGAAGTTTTCGAACGTAAAGATCTTCTACATTACGCTGACCAGTGCGATCATTGGCTACGCAGTACTGTTTGCGATCGCGTTCATCAACATGTCCAACGTATACATCCTTTTCATTCCCGGCTTCTTTATCTTCGCTGCAAACGGCGTGCTGCAGGTACTTACGACGGTGTTCCTTGCAAATACGGTGGACTACGGCGAGCTGAAAAACGGCAGACGCGATGAGTCCGTGATCTTCTCCATGCAGACCTTCGTGGTTAAGCTTGCATCCGGCGTCGCTGCCTTCGTTGCAGCCCTTTGCCTGTCCATCAATAAACTGTCCAATTCCGAGACGACGGAGGCGGAGCAGGTGATCGACTTTGCGAAGGACGTATCCGCATCCGCAAAGCTTGGCCTTCGCATGACCATGACCATCCTTCCCGTGATCGGTCTCTTTATCGCCATTATCGTCTTCTCGAGAAAGTTCATCCTCACGGAGGAAAAGGTACAGGAGATCGCAGAGCAGCTGCATAAATAGGACGAGGGATTATGATCAGAGAAAAACAAAAAGTTTTCGAATTAACTACAAAGGATACAACTTACGTGCTTCGAGTACGCCCGAATGGGCTACTCGAGCATGTCTATTTTGGCGGGAAAATTGATCTGCTAGGAAGCGATGAATTAGCAGAGGGGCAGGTGGAGGCGCTTTCAGAAAAGCAGGCGTTTGCACCGGGCAACTCCCTTTGTTATGATCAGGAGGACAAGAGCTTTTCACCGGAATACTGTGCGCTGGAAGCCTCCGCGCCTGGCAAGGGTGACGTGCGCGAGCCCATGGTGGAGATCATTGGCAGGGACGGCGTACGGACCCTGGACTTTGTTTATGACAGCCATGAGATCACTGAGGGGAAGGCACCTTTTGCGTCGCTCCCCGGATCCTATGACGAGAACGGGAAGGTGCAGCAACTGAAGATCATCTTAAAGGACGCATGGCAAAAGCTGATCTTGGAGCTCTATTACTGGGTGTATGAGGACTGCAACGTCATCACGCGAAGCGCCGTACTCTGCAATGACGGCGAGGAGCCCGTGACGGCAACGCGGTGCCTGAGCCTTCTGGTGGATCTGGACGGTGATGACTGGACCGTGCGCAGCTTTACGGGTGCCTGGGCCAGAGAGATGCATGCCAATGCCGTGCCCCTCACGGGCGGAAAGTACGTGCTTTCTTCCGCGACGGGAACCAGCTCGAACCGCGCCAACCCTTTCTTCTTTTTGGAGAAGGAGGAGACGGGAGAGGACTTTGGCGAATGCATAGGCTTCAATCTGCTCTACAGCGGCAATCATTACGAAGCGATGGAGGTTAGCCCCTACGGTAAGACGAGGGTTGCCACGGGAGTGAGCCCCAGCGGCTTTTCTTGGCTTCTTTCCCCTGGGGAGCGCTTCGAAGCGCCGGAGGCCGTGTTTACTTATTCGGAGGCAGGCCGTAACGGCATGAGTAAAAACCTCCATGCCTTTATCCGTGAGCACATTGTTCGCGGTACCTGGAAAAAGAAGGAGCGCCCAGTGCTCTTAAATAGCTGGGAGGCGTTCTATTTTGACTTTACCGAATCCAAGCTCGTAAAACTCGCGGAGACCGCTAAGAGCGTCGGCGTGGAGCTCTTTGTCATGGACGACGGCTGGTTTGGAAAGCGCGATGATGACACTTCGTCCCTTGGGGACTGGACGGAGAATAAGAAAAAACTGCCTGGCGGGTTAAAAGGTCTTTCCAAGAAAATCAATGCGCTCGGCCTAGACTTTGGTCTTTGGGTGGAGCCTGAGATGGTGAACGTGGACAGTGAACTGTACCGTGCGCATCCCGAGTGGGTTTTGGAAATCCCCGAAAAGGCCCACAGCGAGGGACGAAATCAAAGGATCCTCGACTTTAGCAATCCTGCCGTACAGGAGTATATTATCTCTGAAATGAAGCGCGTCTTCTCTTCCGCGAACATTGCTTACGTCAAGTGGGACATGAACCGCGTCTACAGCGATGCCTATTCCCAGGCCCTTGCGAAGGAAAGGCAGGGCGAGGTCATGCACAGATGCCAGTTGGGGCTTTACCGTGTCATGAAGGAGCTCACCGAGAGCTTCCCAGACATTTTGTTCGAAGGCTGTGCTTCGGGTGGCAATCGCTTTGATCTGGGGATTTTATGCTACTTCCCGCAGATCTGGGCGAGCGACAATACCGACGCCATGTGCCGCGCGGAGATCCAAAACGGGTACAGCTATGGCTACCCGCAGTCGGTACTTGGCGCGCACGTTTCTTCCTGTCCGAACCATCAGACCCTGCGCGTGACGCCTTTGGAAACGCGCTTTGCCGTGGCATGCTTTGGCGTCTTGGGGTATGAGTGTAACCTCGCGGATGCCAAAAAGGAAGATTTGGAAGCGATCAAGGTACAAATAGAGCTTTACAAAAAGTGGAGAAATGTTTTACAATTTGGTCAGTGGGTCCGCGGAAAGAGCTTTTCGGATGGAAACGCAAGTAATCTTCGGGACGGGAAAGGCAATCAGCAGGAATGGTTTTGCGTCTCTGAAGATCAGTCGAAGGAGGTCATCGTCCTTTTACAGCGCTTTGCAATCCCCAATAACCACTCCCTGCGCTTAAAGGCCAGGGCGCTGGATCCAGAGAAGGTGTATCGATTCTCAAATCGGGAACTGAAGTACAACGTCAAGGGCTTTGGCGACCTCGTCAATACCGTGGCGCCGATCCACATCAAGCAGGATTCGCTGTTGCATAACGTGGTGGCGAAGTTCGTGAAGATGGACGGCGAGACGGAAGGGTATCTGCTTCGCGGCGATACTTTAATGCACGCCGGCGTGAACCTAAAGCAACCCTTTGGCGGCACGGGCTATAATGAGCAGGTGAGATACTATCCGGATTTCGGAGCGAGACTCTATTTGATCGAAGAACAGGAGAATTAAGCACGGCCTGCATCGAGTTGGATGGCAGTCAGTCCAAAGAATTAACTTGACAAATCTAGAAAAAGTGATATAGTTCTAAATGCGAATGAATTGCATTTAGAACTATTTTTTTGAGGCGAACATGAAAAGAATCTTGGGAGATCAAAAAAGAATCCTTGCTCTGATGACTGCAGTGGCGATGCTGTGCGGTCTTCTTTTCATGCAGATTTTCGTATCTCACGAGCTCGGACATGAGTGCTCTGGCGAGGATTGTGAGATCTGTTATTGCCTCGAAGCCTGCGAGAGCGTCTTTGGGAGCCTTAAGCTCTTTGACGCATTCTTTATCGTTCTGGGCATCATTTGTGCGTCGTTAATTGGCGTGAT
This sequence comes from Lachnospiraceae bacterium, assembly GCA_017400965.1. Taxonomy (GTDB): domain Bacteria; phylum Bacillota; class Clostridia; order Lachnospirales; family Lachnospiraceae; genus Acetatifactor. Next base: position 7,381 of record JAFPRF010000190.1, on the reverse strand, counting down.
CGCGTACGCCGATCCTTCCCTGGGCCATACCACGCCCATTCTTCAAAAAGTTCGTCTGAACAATTGAGTCATTTTTAGTTTCTTAGGGGATTTCCCCGCATTTTCCTGATCACAACAACTACATAACGAAATCTTGGAGGAACGAAATGAAAAAGTACGGACTTCTTATTTTGGCTGCCGTTTTTATGGCGTGCTTTCTTTGCGCGTGTGCTACGCCGACTGCAAAGGCGGGAGCGAATGACAAGCTCCAAATTGTAACGACCATTTTCCCAGAATATGACTGGGTGAGAAATATTGTAGGGGATGCTTCGAATGCGGAGATCACGATGCTGCTCGACAGCGGTGTGGATCTGCACAGCTACCAGCCGACGGTAAGCGACATCATGAAGATCGCAAACTGCGACCTTTTCATCTACGTGGGCGGCGAGTCTGACGAATGGGTGGACGACGTCCTGGAGCAAAACCCGAATAGTAAGAGAAAGGTGATCAACCTTTTGGATGCCCTCGGCGATGCCGTAAAGGCAGAGGAGATCGTGGAAGGCATGGAGCATGAGCACGAGGACGGCGAAGAACATGACCATGAGGATGGCGATGAGGATCATGATCATGAAGACGGCGACGAGGAGCATGGCCACAGCCATGAGGAGGAGCTCGACGAGCACGTTTGGCTGTCCCTTCGGAGTGCCAGCGCCCTCTGCGAGACCATCGCAAACGCTCTCTGCGAGCTGGACAGTGCCAACAAGGATGCCTATCAGGCAAACCTAAAGGCCTACAAAGCGCAGCTCTTTGACTTGGACGTACAGTATGCGAAGGCAGTGAAGAACGCAAAGTATACGACGCTCCTTTTTGGTGACAGATTCCCCTTCCGTTACCTTACGGATGATTACGGCCTGACCTATTACGCGGCCTTCGCAGGGTGCTCCGCGGAGTCTGAGGCTAGCTTTGAAACGGTAAAGTTTTTGGCGGATAAGTTGAGCGACCTGGGCCTGCCCGCCATTCTAAAGATCGAAGGAAAGAATACAAAGATTGCGGAGACCGTTAGGGATGCTTCGACGAATAAAAATGTGGAGATCTTAACGCTCGATTCCCTGCAGTCCGTGACCGCAAAGGACGTGGAAGCAGGCGCAAGCTACGTAAAGATCATGACGGAGAATTTGGAAGTATTAAAGAAAGCGCTGAACTAAGCGAAAGGAAGTCAATATGAGTCTGATCACGGTGAAGGATCTGGCAGTCGGCTACGACGGTCAGGTGGTGGAAAAGAATATCAGCTTTTCGGTAAATAAGGGCGATTATCTCTGCATTTTGGGAGAGAATGGCTCTGGAAAGAGTACGCTGATGAAAACGCTCCTGCGGCTCCAAAAGCCGATTGCCGGAGAGATCCTAATGGGAGATGGCCTCAAGGCAAATGAGATTGGCTACCTCCCGCAGCAAACCGTGGTTCAGAAAGACTTCCCTGCTTCCGTGCGCGAGATCGTGCGCTCCGGCTGCCTTGGAAGAGAGGGGCTCCATCCCTTTTATTCTAAAGAGGATAAGGAACTCGCTGAGAAAAACATGGAGCGCATGGGGATCACGAAGTTGGCAAAGCACTGCTATCGCGAGCTCTCCGGCGGGCAGCAGCAAAGGGTACTCTTGGCCCGGGCACTTTGCGCAACGGGAAAGCTCCTAGTGCTGGACGAGCCGGTGACGGGTCTTGATCCGAAGGCGACGCAGGAAATGTATGAGCTGATCAAAAAGCTCAATACGGAAGGTATCGCCGTGATCATGATCACGCACGACGTTACGGCTGCGGTGCAATATGCGTCCCATGTCTTACAGGTAGGGACGTCCGCCTTCTTTGGAACGAAGGAGGCATACCTTGCGCGGGAGAAAGGAGAGAGCCATGTTTGATACGCTACTAACCTACTTAAGCTTTCCGATGGTGCAGAAAGCGCTCATCGTTGGCGTACTGATCGCGCTCTGTTCCTCGCTCCTAGGTGTAACGCTGGTACTGAAGCGCTTTTCCTTTATTGGCGACGGCCTGTCGCACGTGGCCTTTGGCGCCATGACCATTGCGGCGGTGCTGAAGCTTACCAATGACATGTTTTTGATCCTGCCCATTACGATTCTCAGCGCGATCTTACTGCTAAGGACGGGGCAAAATACCAAGATCAAGGGCGACGCAGCGATCGCGATGATCTCCGTGGGCGCGCTTGCCTTTGGTTATCTTCTCATGAATCTGTTTTCCACGTCCTCGAATCTGTCGGGAGACGTTTGCAGCACGCTATTTGGATCCACGTCGATCCTGACCTTGTCGGATGCGGAGGTGTGGCTTTGCGTCGGGCTGTCCATCGCGGTGGTACTGATCTTTGTCTTGTTTTATCACAAGATCTTTGCCGTGACCTTCGATGAGAGCTTTGCCAAGGCGACGGGCATGAAGGTAGAAGCGTACCATCTTCTGATTGCAACTGTCATCGCGGTGATCATCGTTCTTGCCATGAACCTCGTGGGCTCGCTGTTGATCTCGGCGCTTGTGATCTTTCCGGCGCTGTCCGCGATGCGCATGTTTGGGAATTTCAAGGTCGTGACCATCTGCTCGGCAGTGCTTTCCGTGTGCTGTGCACTTCTTGGGATTTTGATCTCCGTGCTGGCTGGAACGCCAGTGGGTTCGACAATCGTGGCAGTGGACGTGGTGGCATTTTTTGGATCCTGCTTGGCAGGAAAAATCATGGGAGGAATCGCAAAATGAAAAGATTTATAAGATGGGCAGTTGTCGTTTTGGTCGGCGCGTTGCTCGCTGGCTGTGGACAGGCGGAGGATATCACAAAGCGTAACGCGAATGGTACGCAGAACGTAAAGGACCTATTGAATGCAGAGGAATCGAAGGCGCAGGCGTCGAAGGAGAGCGTGGCAGAGAGCTCCGAAACGCAGCAAAGCGAGGAGTCGCAGCCAGTTGCGTCATCCGAGAGCAGCGCGCAGGCGACAAGCGTAAGCCAGACCGCAGAGAACGCTGCCGTGGACGTGGACCTTGCAGCCCTTTCGAGCACAATGGTCTATTCCGAGGTTTACAACATGATGATGACGCCGGATGACTATCTCGGAAAGACGGTAAAGATGAAGGGCGCGTTCAGTTACTTTAAGGATGACAGCACCGGAAACGAGTACTTCTCCTGCATTATTCAGGATGCGACGGCCTGCTGTGCTCAGGGCATTGAGTTTGTGCTCGAGGGGGATCCGAAGTACCCGGAGGATTATCCGCAGCAGGGAGCGGAGATCACCGTTGTCGGTACCTTTGACACCTATTATGAGGGACAGTATCGTTATTGCACCCTCCGCGGCGCGACGATGACGCCCTAGAAAATTTTATGAGATTTCTAAAAAAACGTATTGACAATTTAAAGCGACAGAGTATATAATTCATTCCAACAGGGAGCAATCCCTTGAAAACTTCATAGCGGACTTCAAACCGACGAAGTGGAGATAAAAACAGTAAATGCGCTTACAGAGAGACCGGATGCTGAGAAAGGTTGGAAAAGCAGGCTGTTAAATGGACCACGGAGGGCGCTTAGAAACGAAGGCAACTTCGGAGTATGGGGCGACGTTAGGCATGCGTCAATTGCACAGGATATGTTGGTATCCGATAAGAGCACTACCCTTAGGGAGTGAATCAAGGTGGCACCGCGGGAACAGAATTTACCCGTCCTTGACAGTATTTGGAGATATTGTTAAGGGCGGTTTTTAGTTTTAAAATCTAAGGAGGAAACAGACATGAAGGTGAATCAGACGTTGGAAGAGTGCAAGAAGCTTGCGGAGTCGGGAAAGTATGGCGTGATCCCTCTCGCAACCGAGATTTTCGGAGATGCGAAGACACCCATCGAGATCCTGCGCATCTTAAAGAGAGTGAGCCGTCACGTGTATCTATTGGAAAGTGCGGATTCCCAAAAACGCTGGAGCCGCTATTCCTTCTTAGGATATGATCCGGTCCTCGAGATCTCCTGCAGAAACGGCGAGACGAAGATTAAGACGGCGCTGACGACGCAGATCGAGACCAAGGACGTAAAGACCTGCATCCGTGAAGTCTTAAAGGAGAATCAAAGCCCCGTGCTTCCCGAGCTTCCGGCCTTTACCGGCGGCCTCGTTGGTTACTTCTCCTACGATTACATTAAGTACGCCGAGCCGACCTTAAAGCTCGATGCGAAGGACGAGGAAGGCTTTAGCGACGTAAACCTGATGCTCTTCCATAAGGTCATCGCTTTCGACCACTTCCGTCAGAAGATCATCCTGATCACGAACGTCAAGACGGACGATCTGGAGATCAATTACAATAAAGCACTGTTAGATCTTGATGCGATGAAGCGTCTGATCGCAGAGGGTGAGAAGGCTAAGGCAGATCCCATCAGATTAAAGTCCGAGTTTAGCGCCCTGTTCACCGAGGAAGAGTATTGCAACATGGTGGAGAAGGGTAAGGAATACATCAAGGAGGGCGACATCTTCCAAGTGGTGCTTTCCAACCGCATGGAGGCAGAGATGGAAGGAAGCCTTCTGGATGCCTACAGAGTGCTCCGCACCCAGAACCCTTCGCCCTACATGTTCTACTTCTCCGGAGCGGACGGCGAGTTCACCGGAGCTAGCCCTGAGACGTTGGTAAAGCTTGAGGACGGCAAGGCCTTCACCTATCCCCTGGCAGGCACCAGAAAGCGCGGCGCGGATCCTTCGGAGGATGCGGCACTGGAGAAGGAACTCCTTCGCGACGAGAAGGAAAAGGCAGAGCACAACATGCTCGTGGACCTTGGAAGAAATGACATCGGTAAGATCAGTAAGATCGGTACCGTTCACGTAGAAAAGTACATGGGCGTGGAGAGATACTCCCATGTCATGCACATCGGCTCCACCGTCAGCGGTCAGCTGGAGGACGGGAAGGACGCTCTGGATTGCATCGATGCGATCCTGCCGGCAGGAACCCTTTCCGGCGCACCGAAGCTTCGCGCCTGCGAGATCATCAATGAGCTCGAGAACAATAAGCGCGGCATCTACGGCGGCGCGATCGGTTACCTTTCCTTCACGGGCAACATGGACACCTGCATCGGCATCCGCCTTGCATTTTCCAAGAACGGAAAAGTCTTCATCCGTTCCGGCGCAGGCATTGTGGCAGACAGCGTTCCCGAGAAGGAATATCAGGAGAGTTTGCAGAAGGCAGCAGCAGTGAAGGAAGCCATCCTCGCAGCGAGCGAAGAAATGGCATAAGAGTACGGGAGGATACGACAATGATTTTACTGATTGATAATTATGACAGTTTTTCTTATAACGTATACCAGATGGTTGGTGCGATCGAGCCCAATATCAAAGTAGTTCGTAACGATGAGATCACGGTGGAGGAGATCGAAAAGCTCGCACCCGATCACATCATCATGTCCCCTGGCCCCGGCAGACCCGCTGATGCAGGCATCTGCGAGGCAGTGGTCAAGGCCTTCACGGGAAAGATCCCGATGCTGGGCATCTGTCTTGGCCATCAGGCCATTTGCGAGGCACTCGGCGGAACGATCACCTACGCAAAGGAACTGATGCATGGCAAGCAGAGCGTTGCAAAGCTCGACGTAACGAGTAAGCTTTTCGCCGGCATGCATGACGAGATGACGGTGGGCAGATATCATTCCCTTTCCGCAGATTCCGAAAGCCTTCCCGCTTGTCTGAAGGTCATCGCTCGCACCGCGGACGGCGAGATCATGGCAGTGGAGCACGTGGACGCACCCGTGTATGGCGTGCAGTTCCATCCCGAATCCATCTTAACGCCCGAAGGACATAAGGTTCTGGAGAACTTCCTGGGCAAGGGCAACGCGGCAGCGCAGGCAGCTCCCGCAGCTGAGAAAACGGCTTCTGCAGACATGATCAAGAAGGCGATCATTCTTCTTAGTAAAAAGGAAGACATCGGTTATGAGATGGCAAAGGCCGTGATGAACGAGATCATGGACGGCAACACCTCCGAGGTACAAAAGAGCGCATATCTGACGGCACTTTCCATGAAGGGAGAGACCATCGAGGAGATCACGGGTTCCGCTGAGGCAATGCGTGATCACAGCTTAAAGCTTCACGCCAACAGACCGACGCTGGAGATCGTTGGCACCGGCGGAGACAATGCGAATTCCTTCAATATTTCCACGACTTCCGCAATGGTCATTTCGGCAGCAGGCGTGCCCGTGACGAAGCACGGTAACCGTGCCGCAAGTTCGAAATCTGGCGCAGCGGATTGCCTCGAAGCCCTGGGCGCAAACATCACGATCGAACCTGAAAAGAGCATTGAGGTCCTCAACGAGGCTGGCATTTGCTTCCTCTTCGCGCAGAAGTATCACAGCGCCATGAAGTACGTGGGACCGATCAGAAAAGAGCTGGGCATCCGTACGATCTTCAATATCTTAGGACCTTTGACCAATCCGGCATGTCCTTCGATGATCGTCCTTGGCGTCTATGATGAGAGCCTTCTGGAGCCCCTTGCAAAGGTGCTTTCGAACTTGGGCATCCAGAGAGGTCTGGTTGTCTTCGGCAAGGAAAAGCTGGATGAGATTTCGGCCGTTGGCCCGACCGCAGTTTGCGAGATCGACCACGGTACCTTTAAGAGATATGAGATCACGCCGGAAGAGATGGGCCTGGCACATTGTGGCCAGCAGGATCTGCTCGGCGGAACGCCTGCAGAGAACGCAGAGATCACGAAGGCAGTGCTTTGCGGCAAAGAGCAGGGAGGCAAGCGTACCGCAGTCCTCATGAACGCAGGCGCAGCCCTTTACGTGGCTGGCAAGGCCGCTTCCATCCGGGAGGGTGTCGCACTCGCAGCCGAAACCATCGATTGTGGCGCCGCCTACATGAAGATGGAGGAATTTGTGGCCCTCACCAATAAGTAGTCGAAAGACTCGGGGGTGGCCAGGCGTGATCCTTCTCAGGCACGTTCGCACTCCGTAATTTTACGTAGCGGATACTAAGTCCGCTCACGCTGCGTTGCACTTCGCGTGATACGCGGACTAAGTACCGACGTAAAATACGGGCCTGAGAAGGACCAACGCCTGTCTCCCCCTCGAGGTTACAGGCAGCTATAGGAGGATGTTAGATGACCATTCTGGATACAATTGCGGCGAAGACGCGAGAGAGAATAGAAGTTGAGAAGCGGCACTTGCCGTTGACGGAGCTTAAGGCGATGGTCAGCGACATGGACTGCGATAATGAAAAGAGATTTGAACAAGCGCTTGCCAAGGATGGGATGAGTTTCATCTGTGAGGTGAAGAAAGCGTCGCCTTCGAAGGGTGTCATTGCGGAGCATTTCCCGTATGTGGAGATTGCAAAGGAATATGAGAAGGCTGGCGCAGATGCGATGTCAGTGCTGACGGAGCCGTTTTATTTCTTGGGAAGCGATGGGTAT
>JAFPRF010000189.1 GCA_017400965.1 Lachnospiraceae bacterium | reverse complement strand
TGGCACCCTATGCAATATTGTTCACCATGTTCTACATCCTTCCGGTGATCAATTCCATTTTCTACAGCTTTACGTATTACAACATCCTGGAGCCGGCGAGATTCATCGGCATCCACAACTACATTAGCTTGATCCTGGAGGACGACGTCTTCCTGATCGGTATCAAGAACACCTTCATGATCGCTATCGTAACGGGTCCTTTGGGATACATCCTCAGCTTCCTGTTTGCATGGCTGATCAATGAGCTTCCGAGATGGATCCGCGCAGTCACGATCGTTGTTTTCTACGCTCCCTCCATTTCGGGTACTCTGTACACGATCTTCACGATCCTGTTCAGAGGTGACTACTATGGCCCCATCAATTCCTTCCTGATCAACTGGGGACTCATCGATTCGCCGATCCTGTGGTTCAACGATCCGAGATACATGCTTCCGATCTGTATGATCATCATCCTCTGGATGAGCTTGGGAGCTGGTTTCCTTTCCTTCGTTGCAGGTCTGCAGGGTATTGACGGATCCCAGTACGAAGCAGGTTACATGGACGGCGTGAAAAACAGATGGCAGGAGCTTTGGTACATCACCCTGCCGAACATGAAGCCCATGCTGATGTTCGGTGCGGTTATGACCATCACCAGTTCCTTCGGTGTCTGCGACGTGACCATGGCCCTTTGCGGATATCCTAGTACCGACTACGCAGCAAGAACCATCGTAACACACTTGTTTGACTATGGTTTTTCCAGATTTGAAATGGGTTATGCATGTGCAATTGCAACCATGTTGTTCTTGATCATGATACTGTGTAACAAAGCAATCCAAAGTCTGTTGAGAAGAGTAGGAACCTGATATGAGCAAAAAAGAAAAAGAAACCGAAGTAGTAAAGCATCCTTTGATCCAAAGAAGAAAACCCAATCGTTCCGTTGGTGGAGACATTGGTGTTTACATATTCCTTTTATTGGTAGGACTCTTGATGATCTATCCTTTGGTCTTTGCCATTAACATGGCGTTAAAGCCCATGGATGAGCTCTTCATGTTCCCGCCGAAGCTGTTTGCGCGCAACCCGACACTTGATAACTTCTCGGATCTGTTCGTAAACATGAGTAAGTCCACCGTAGCATTCAGCCGTTATGTGTTCAACACCGTGCTGATCACTGTTGCAGGTACCGCTGGACACCTTCTCGTTGCATCCATGGGTGCATTCGTGCTTGCAAAGTACGAGTTCCCCGGCAACCAGACTTTCTTCAAGTTGGTTACCACCGCAATGATGTTCACCGGTTACGTTACCCAGATCCCGAACTACATTATCATCAGTAAGCTCGGTTGGGTTGATACCTTCTGGGCATGTATCATTCCCGCATTTGCATTCCCCATGGGCTTCTTCCTGATGAAGCAGTTCATGGAAGGTCTTCCCAGCACTCTGATCGAGGCTGCAAAGATTGACGGCGCAAGTGAGTGGAAGGTATTCACCAGAATCGTAATGCCGAACGTTAAGCCCGCATGGCTGACCATGATCATTTACTCCGTACAGGCACTGTGGAACAATCAGCAGTCCACCTTCATTTTCTCCGAGGAGAAGAAGACGCTTGTATACGCACTGAACCAGATCCTTGGCGGTGGTATCGCCAGAACCGGTCAGGCGCAGGCCGTTTTGATCATCGTTATCGCAGTACCCATTACGATCTTCATGTTCACAGAGAGCCAGATCCTCGAGACCATGGCAAGCTCAGGCCTGAAGGATTGATGGAGGGAGAGGTACTATGAGAAAAAATCTTGCAAAAAACATCATCAAGAGGCTGAGTGCTTTCCTTGCAGGTGCAGTCATTCTCGGATGCTCCACCCTTACTGCTCAGGCAGAAGAGAAGTATACTTACTGCTATGACTATTGGGGAGAGGTTCAGGACAGCCCCGATGCCTACGAGGTAGTAGGCGTTTATACCAGCGCTGACCTTGGCCTGGATAAGCCGATCAGCACGACCGCTACCGGCCTTACCGTTATCGGCAATGACATCTATCTTTGCGATACCGGTAACAACCGTATCATCCAGCTGTCCCGCGTGGACAGAGAAGATTTCGAGGTTGTGAACATCTTCGATAGCTTCAAGGGCGACGTTGAGGTAACTACCTTCAACAAGCCTCAGGATTTCCAGATCAACGAGGATGGCAACATCTTCATCGCTGATACGGATAACAACAGAGTATTAAAGCTTGACTCCGAGTGGAATTACCTCATGGAGTTCAACAAGCCCACCGATAATACCTTGGACGAGGCACTGGTATTCCAGCCCACAAAGCTTGCGGTTGATTCCGCCGGCCGTGTGTACTGTATTGCTACCGGTATCAACAAAGGTATGATCAAGTATGAGGCAGACGGAACCTTCTCCGGTTTCGTAGGCGCTACCCCCGTTGTTTACAACCTTTGGGATTACATTTGGAAGCGTTTCTTCTCTACCGCAGCACAGAGAGAGAAGCAGGCAAGCTTCGTACCTACCGAGTACTCCAACCTTTACATGGATCATGACGGATTCATCTACGCTTGTTCTTCCAACCTTGCAGAGGAAGACTTAAAGAGCGGTTCCGCTAAGGCAGTTAGAAGACTGAACCTGATGGGAAGCGACATCCTGATCCAGAATGGTGAGTTCCCTGTTTACGGCGACATCTACATGGGTAGCGGCGGTGGTTACACCGGATGCTCCAAGATCGTTGACGTAACCGCATTTGACAATGATTCCTATGTTCTTCTTGATAAGGAAAGAGGTCGTCTGTTCGTATACGACAGTCAGGGCCGCATGCTCTTTGCCTTCGGTGGCAAGGGTAACATGGATGGATATTTCTCCAAGGATCAGCCGATCTCCCTGGATCACATGGGATATGACCTGATCGCTCTGGATTCCATCTCCAAGACCATCACCGTATTCACTCCTACCGATTACGGTAAACTGGTATTCCAGGCAATGGATCAGTTTGATGCCGGCTTCTATGAGGAATCCGGTGAGACCTGGCAGGCAGTTATGGACCTGAATGGTAACTATGACCTGGCTTACATCGGCGTTGGCCGTGCATTGCTTCGTCAGGAGCGTTACAAGGAGGCTCTTGAATACTTTGAGCTGAAGTTCGACGACGATAACTACTCCAAGGCATTTAAGCAGTATCGTAAGCAGTGGATCGAGGAGCACATCCTTGTGATCTTCATTGTTGCGTTTGCAGTTTTGATCGTTCCCATGATCATCGGCCGTCTTGGCAAGATCAAGCGCGAGATCGATACCGCTGACATTTTCAAATTCTAATTTAGGGAGGTTGCTATGTTAACTTCAGCAAGAATAGAAGCTTTTAAGAGATATTGGAAATCTTTCAAGTTTGCATTTTACTGCGCAACCCACCCCATGGATGGATATTGGGATTTGACGCATGAAAAACGCGGAACTTATGCAGCCGCAAATACCATCCTGATCCTGACCATCCTTTCCAGGATCATGAAACTGCAGTTCACCAGCTTCGTGGTTGACCCTGTGTACTGGGAGGACATAAACATCTTCCTGTACATTGCATCCATTATTTTCCCGTTGCTCATCTGGGTAGTTGGAAACTGGGCACTGACAACGTTGTTCGATGGAAAGGGTAAGCTCGGACAGGTATACATGGCAAGCTGCTACTGCCTGCTTCCTTATCCCCTGATCCAGTTCCCGCTGATCCTTCTCAGTAACGTAGTTACAAAGGAAGAGATGCAGTTCCACACCGTACTGAGTGCCGTATCCCTGATTTGGGTTCTTGTATGGATCGTCTTCGCAATGGGCCAGATTCACGAGTACTCTTTTGGTAAGAACATTCTGTTTACCGTGGCAAGTTTGTTTGCAATGCTGGTTATCGTCTTCATCCTGCTCTTGTTCTTCAGCATGATCTCTCAGGGCGTTGCATACTTTATCTCATTTGGCAAGGAATTTTTGTTCCGAGTATCATAAAGTAGAAAAGGAACCGGCAGAACGGAAGAATAGGAGTAACAAATATGGATAACAACGAAAAGAACGTGTTAAATGAAGACGCTCTGCAAGCTGATCAGGGAACTGATACGGAAAAGGTGACCGAGCAGGAAACCGCAGAGGAAGTTGCAAGCGTTCAGGAGGCTACTGAGGAGCCCGCTGTGGAAGAAGCTGCAGTGGAAGAGCCCGTGGCTCAGGAACCTGCACCTGCGCCTGCACCCGCTCCGAAGCCTGAGAAGGCAGCAAAGCCCGCGGCAACTCCCGTGAAGACAGTGAAGAAGCCCGCCCTGAGCGATGCAGCAAAGCAGAGGATCAAGGGTCTCATCTTCCCCGTGATCATGACGGCAATCATCTTAGGCATTGTGCTCTTCATTTTGAATCACAAGAATACGACCGAAGAAGAAGCTGTCATCCGCGTGAACAAGTATGAAGGCACGGATGAGCCCATCATTTTGGAAAACAGTGATCTGAAGCTGACGATGGATCCCATGACCACGCAATTCAACATTGAAGTGAAGAGCACCGGTCAGATCTGGACCTCCGTTCCTGAAGACGGCTTGAACGATCCCATCGCGAAGAGTGATGCAAAGGGTAAGGTTAACTCCACTCTGGTTATCACCTACACGAAGGATTCCGGTCTTGAGAAAGAGTATAACAACTATACTTACAGTATCGAGAACGGCGTTTACGAGATCGAGGCAACCAAGGATTACATTAAGATCAACTACTCCATCGGTGACGTTGAGAAGGAATACATCATTCCTCCCGTAACCACCGCTGAGAAGTTCGAGGAATACCTGTCCAAGCTTGACAAGGATACGAACTACTTCGTATCTCAGTACTACAAGAAGCTCGATCCCAACAAGCCTGGTAAGAAGGATGACGTAGAAGCATTAAAGGCTGCTTACCCCGTTTACGCGGAAGGCCAGACCATTTACATAATCCGTGATGGCGCGAACGACGCTCTGAAGTCCAAGCTGGAAGAGCATTTCGCAAACCTGGGCTACACCATGGAAGATTACAAGGCAGACTGCGAACTCGATCAGTCCGAATCCTCCACGGATAAGGCAGTGTTTAACGTAACCGTTTATTATCGCCTGGATGGCAAGGACCTCGTGGTTGAGCTTCCTTACAAGGACATGCAGTTCAGCATGAACAACCCTCTGTTCTCCATCACCCCTCTGCCGATGTTCGGCGCAGGCTCCACGGATGACGAAGGCTTCCTCTTCGTTCCCGAGGGCGGCGGTGCAAAGATCAACTTCAACAACGGTAAGCTCGCACAGGCCAGCTACGAGTCCAAGGTTTATGGCCGTGACATGGCAATCGTTAAGGATTCCGTTGTACATGACCCTGTTGTAAACTACAACGCATACGGTATCGCAAAGAACGGCGGTTCCTTCCTCTGCATCCTGCAGGAGGAGGCCAGCGGCGCATCCATCGTAGCCGATATCGCCGGAAGATATAACAGCTATAACTTCGTAAACGCGAGATTTAATGCAATTCTTCGTGAAAAGTACAATCTGGGTGACCAGGCGAACACTTCCGTTTACGTATTTATGCCGAACCTGCCTGACGAGACGATCGTTGAGAGATTCCGCTTCATCGATTCCGACAACTACATCGACATGGCAAAGGCATACCAGAACTACTTAAAGCAGAACTTCCCCAACGAGTTCACCATGAACTCCGACACGGAAGCACCCGTAGTCATCGAAGTGGTGGCTGCAGTGGATAAGATTAAGCAGGTACTCGGTGTTCCCACCTCTCGTCCTCTGAAGCTGACGACCTTCAAGGAAGCGAAGGAGATGATCAAGACCCTTCAGTCGGAAGGCATGCACAACATGTCCGTTAAGCTTAGCGGTTGGATGAACGGTGGCGTAAACCAGAAGATCTTAAAGAAGGTGAAGCTGGTTAGCGCCTGCGGAAGCTCCGGAGACCTGAAGAAGCTTGCTTCTGAAGCAAAGAACCTCGGCATTGACCTTTACTTAGACGGCGTAACGCAGTACGCGTACGACAGTGACCTGATGGATGGCTTCAATTCCTTCTCTGATTCCGCTAGATTTATCAGTAAGGAAAGAGCGAAGCTGTATCAGTATTCCGCAGTAACCTTTGCACAGAGAGAAGGTGCAGATACCTACTATCTGCTGCACACGGACCTGGCTGCAAAGATGACTGACAACCTTTACAAGACCGTAAAGAAATACGGTGCAAACATCTCCTTTAGAGAGACCGGTAAGGACCTTTCCGGTGACTACTACAAGAAGAACACCGTAACCCGTGAGACGACCATGAAGAACCAGATGGATCAGCTCTCCAAGATCACCCAGGACACCAAGATCATGATCAATGGCGGTAACGTATATGCTGCAATGTACAGCGACGTGATCACCAACATGGATCTGAGAGGTTCCGAGTACACGATCATCGATGAGTTCGTTCCTTTCTACGAGATCGCAATTCATGGTTATAAGAATTACGTAGGCAATCCCATCAACTTGACGAATGATCCTACGGATGAGCTCCTCACCTCTGCAGAATATGGAGCAGGTCTTTACTTCACTCTGATGAAGGAATCACCCTTCGCCCTGCAGAAGACCCTTTATACCGAATACTTTGGCGCAAACTACGATTCTTGGCATGATAAGATGATGACGATCTACAACAGATACAACAGTGAGCTGGGTCACGTCTTCAAACAGGAAATGACCGGTCACGTAACCTTCGAGAAGGGCCTGACCTGCACCACCTACGCAGACGGTACCAAGGTTTACGTAAACTACAATTACCTGGATAAGACAGCGGATGGCAAGACAATTCCTGCAAGAGATTACTTAGTTGTTCGGTAAGAGATGAAATCTTAGAAAGGGTTTATGATTATGAAGAAACAGAAGAAAACTTTAGCAGGTCTTCAGAAGCGTAAAGCAATTGGTGGATATATCTTTATATCGCCCTTCATTCTTGGCTTCCTGATCTTTATGGTGAAGCCGCTGCTCCAGTCGCTTTACATGAGCTTTTGTGACGTGAAAATCGCCGCGGGCGTGATCAACCCTGTTTGGTACAAGCTCGAACAGTACAAATTCGCGCTCACGGTCGATCCGAACTTCAACAGACTGCTTGTTGAAGAATTTACCAGAATGTTGACCAACTCCTTGGCAATCATGGTATTCAGCTTCTTCGTGGCGCTGATCCTGAACCAGGAGTTCAAGGGAAGAGCACTCGTAAGAGCAATCTTCTTCCTCCCCGTGATCCTGTCCTCAGGTGTTATCCTTGGTCTGGAGACCAACAACTCCCTGATGGCACAGCTCCAGGTAAACATTAAGGAAGCAGCTTCCGGCATCAGCATTACCGATACCGTGGAGACCATCCTTAGAACCGCAGGCGTCGGCGTAAAAGCCTTCGAGGAAGTGTTCAAACTGATCGATGGTATTTACGACGTGGCAATCGCTTCCGGTATTCAGATCATCATCTTCCTGTCCGGTCTGCAGACCATCTCCGCATCCATGTACGAGGCGGCAGACATCGAGGGCTGTACCGCATGGGAGAGCTTGTGGAAGATTACCTTCCCGATGATCAGCTCCATGTTCCTTGTAAACTGGGTATACACCATCATCGATTTCTGTATGAGATCTGACAACCAGGTTATTGATCGTATCAACACGGTAATGATCACGGAAATCAACTATGGTCTGGCCTCCGCAATGTCTTGGATCTACTTCGCGATCGTTATGGCATTCGTAGGCATTACCTCATTACTGATCTCAAAGGGGGTTTACTATTATGAGTAAGGTTAAGATTAAACAGAATAGTGACTTCTGGGAGAGAAACAGAAAGTCTGATGGCTACTTACTAAAGAAGACGCTCCTTACCTACGGCATAAGCATTGCGAGATTCATCCTGCTGTTCGGTATGTGCTTCATGATCCTGCAGCCGATCTTCAATAAGATCTCAGTAAGCTTCATGACCATCGATGACCTGAATAACCCGACGATCATCTCGATTCCCGAGAATCCGACGACTGAGAACTACTTAATGGCTGCAAAGCTGATGAGCTATTCCAAGTCGGTTGTGAACTCCTTCCTGATGGCGCTCGCGATCGCAGTCGTTCAGATCGCAATGACGACCCTGGTTGGTTACGGCTTCGCAAGATTCGAGTTTCCGTTCAAAAAGTTTTGGTTTGCCTGCGTAATGCTGGTAATTTTGATCCCGCCTCAGACAATTTCAACCTCTTTGTTCCTTCATTTTAGATTTTTTGACATTTTAGGGTTGATAAAATTAGTCACAGGTGATACACTAAACCTTAGAGGTTCCGCGATTCCTTACTTTTTGATGAGTTTCGGATGCATGGGCCTGAAAAACGGTCTGTACATTTACATGATCAGACAGTTCTTCCGTAACATCCCCAAGGAGTTGGAAGAGGCAGCATACGTGGATGGCTGTGGTACGCTGATGACCTTCGTACGAATCATGCTTCCCGATGCAAAGCCGATCTTGACCTCCTGTTTCCTGTTCTCCTTCGTATGGCAGTGGACAGACGGTTACTACTCCAAACTGTTCCTTGGAAACGTGAAGCTGGTAAGTACCGAACTTTCTCGTTTGGTAGATAGCTTGGGCGCATTCCTGATGCGTGAGATGGGTACCACGGTTACCATACCCGTATCTTACTCCAACGCGATTCTGTCGACCGGTACCTTGATGATCATCTTACCTTTGATCATCCTGTATCTGTTCGCACAGAGAGGTTTCGTAGAAAGCTTGTCCAGTTCCGGTATTAAGATGTAATAGATATATCATTCCTAACCCATCGGTTTCCCGGAAAGATTTTCCGATGGGGAAAGGAATATATATATAAAAGGAGGATAAAAATGAAGAGTAAAATGTTCAAGAAACTGATGGCAGCCGTTATCGCTACGACCATGACTGCAAGTCTTGCAGCATGTGGCAACGGCGGTGAAGGCACCGACGCTTCCGGTTCTTCCGCAAGCGGCGACAACAAGAGCAGCCAGGCATCTAGCGATGTTGCATCTTCTGATGCTTCTTCTAGCGAAGATGAACTTGGCGCTTACACCCCTCTTAAGGATGAAAAAGGTAACGTATATGATCTCGGCGGCATGGAGATCGTTATCCGTGACTGGTGGTCCCCTAGCGATGGCGTTCCCGCAGAGCCTAAGAATGCATTCGAAGAAGCTCGTGCAGAGTATCGTGAGTGGATCCAGGAGACCTATAACTTCAAGATCTGCGAGATGGCTATTTCTGACTGGGGCAGCGCTCCTCAGGACTTCGTAGATTACGTTTCTTCCGGCGGTGACTCCAACAACTATGTATTCACCCTGAGAAACGACCCCGCTCTGATCTCCGCTATGGCTACTGGCCTTTGCTACGATCTGAGCACTCTTGACTGCCTTGACTTCAACAGCCAGAAGCATACCGCTAACCTGCTTCACAAGCAGTTCAGCAAGGGCGGCAAGATTTTCGCTATGTACGCAGGCGCATCTGAGCCTCGTACCGGTGTATTCTTCAACAAGAGACTGTTGAAGGAAGCTGGTATCGATCCTGAGACCATCTATGATATGCAGAAGAATGGTACTTGGACTTGGGACGCACTCATTGATCTGTGCGATCAGGTTCAGCAGGATACCAACAACGATGGTGAGATCGACGTATACGCATGTAACTGTAACAACGGTGTTTTGACCGAGGCTGCTGTTTACTCCAACGGCGGTGAGTTCGTAGGCCAGGATGCTTCCGGTAAGTACATCTACAAGCTGGAAGATGCTAACACCCTTGAAGGTCTTGAGTTCGCTAAGAAGCTCTTCGACAACTACTGGGAGAAGGAGCCCGAAGGCGCAGCTTGGGATTACTACAAGGAAGGCTTCCTGAACGGCGAGTACGTATTCTGCTTCGATCAGGCATACTGTGCACAGGAGACCGGTCCTTTCTACGCAATGGAAGATGACTTCGGTTTCGTAATGTTCCCGAAGGGACCTCAGGCTAAGGATTACACCAACTGCTGGGATAACAACCCTGCATGTATCCCTGCTTGCTACGATGCAGACAGAGCTTGGAAGATCGCTTTCGCTTGGAATCTGTACACCAACGACGTTCCTGGTTATGAGAACAGCGACGCTTGGAAGGCTGCATACTACAGCTGCTACCGTGACACCAGATCCGTTGATGAGACCCTGGCTATGATGAGAACCAAGGGTATGATCACCTTCCACGGTGTTATTCCTAACCTTGCATTTGGTCCTGAGCTGACCTGGAAGGTAGGTCCTGGCAGTGCACCTATTTCCGAGACCGTTGGCGCTATCGCTGATACTTGGAAGTCCTACATTAACGACGCTAACAAGTAATTAACCGTTGCTAGTTAACCAATATTAATAATAAGGGGATGTGGTTTCCGGGACCTCATCCCCCTTTTTAATTCAAAAGATTTAGAGGTATTCAAAAGCTATGATGAACAAGGGATTCAAAACAAAAAAGTGGGCCTTGGGAATCTGTGCGGCGCTCATGTTATCCATCTCGCTGTCTGGTTGCGATGGTGGAAAAGGGGGGCAGGAGAGCACGCAGATCGAAAGCTCACAAGAACAAAGCACTTCACAAACGGAAGACAATTCTACGGAATCTTCTTCCATTGAAACTTCCGCTACGGAAACGACAGCACAGGAGCAAAAGGAGCCCTTTGTCTGTGACAGATCGGCAGCCTTTGAACTTCTTTCGAATATTCGGATCGGATGGAATCTGGGGAACACCTTAGATGCCCATGGCGGCGGCGCGAGTCCTGTTTCTGAGACAATTTGGGGTAACCCTAAGACGACGCAGGAGATGATCGACGCCGTAGCAGCGCAGGGCTTCAATGCCATTCGAATTCCCGTGACCTTCGCTGAGCATTGCGGAAAGGCACCGGATTATACGATCAATTCTGCATGGATGAATCGCGTACAGGAAGTCGTGGACTACGCGATGAACGCGAACATGTACATTCTGCTAGATACGCACCATGAGCCCGATTACTGGCTCAAGCCTGATAAGAAGCATGAGGACGAGTGTGTGGCAGAGTTAACGGCGATCTGGACCCAGATCGCGGAGCGTTTTAAGGATTATGACGAGCACCTAATCTTCGAAGGCATGAACGAGCCTCGCGTGAAGGGTTCTGGTGCAGAGTGGAACGGCGGTACCAAGGCAGAGCAGGAGGTTGTGGATCACTTAAATCAGGCCTTCCTTGATGCAGTTCGTGCTACCGGCGGTAACAATGAGACGAGACTTTGCGTGATCTGTACTTACGGCAATAACCCAGGCTACAACGTGATCAAGGAGTTTAAGATCCCTGAGGACAATTACATTGCCGTTGCCGTGCATATGTACACGCCTTATTACTTTACCTTTAACGGTACAGACGGATCCTTCTACGATACCTGGGATGGCTCGGCCAAGGGCGACATTTCCTCCACGGTTAAGCAGCTCGACAAATACTTTATCAAGCAGGACCTCCCCGTGATCGTTACGGAGTTCGGCGCTGTTAACAAGGGAATGCCTGAAGAGGTTGCCAAATGGGCCACGGACTACCTGACCATCATGAATAACTATGGCATTAAGTGCTTCTGGTGGGACAACAACCTGTACGTTTCCAACGGAGAGAACTTCGGTATCTTTAACCGTAAGGGCCTTTCCTGGTATGATCAGGAATTGGCAGATACGTTAGTTAAAATGACAACGCCCGAAGAATAAATAAGCAAAAAAAGATCGTCGGTTTTGAGAATGTTCAAAACCGACGATTTTCTGTTTCTTCTTATACTCTGGATTTTGCGGTGATGATCCAGGGTGCGGGTTCCTGCTTGAAGGTATTGTTGCTGCCAAGCTTTGCTACGGAAATCTGGATGGTTTCCACGTCAGCCAGTCCCAGCTCCTGCAGGGTGTTCTGGATGTTGGCCGCTACCTTGAAGTCTAGGGTGTAGATCACGACGTTGATGTTCGGATTGATCTTGGTGAGGTACCGAAGCTCCTGATCCGTGCTGGCAGATGCCACAAGGAATACCAGATTGGGCTTCGGGCAATCCTTCATGGTCTCGTCATCCACGTGATCGATGATCTTTACGTTGTGCAGACCGAAGTGGGATACGTTGTCTTCCAGGGTCATGCGATCAGAGCGGCTGTATTCAACTGCGATGACGCTTCCCTCCGGTGCCTGCAGGGCTGCCTCGATGGCGATGCTCTCGCCGCCGATGACTACGAGGTCATCCTGAGGATCTACGGCCATCTTGTTCAGAATCACCGCACGGATCTCGCTTCCTACGTAATGGATGGAGCCGCGCTGGAACTTTTCGTTGCTCAGACCGATCTTCGCGGTATTGCGCGCGTTGGGATTCAGGATCAGCATGCCGGCGGAGGCATTGATGCCTCGGTCGATCATGTCCTTTACCTGCTGATGCAGGATGGGGCCGGCGGGATCGGAACCCTCGTTATACCATACCTCGCACTCGCCGAGGCCTGCGCTCCAAAGGCGATAGAAAATGTCATCGATGCCCGCGTTCGTAAACACCATGGTCGTCTTATGTGCTTCCACGGTTGGGATCACGTTCTTATTCTTTTTCGTAATGTCGATCATTTTTACGTGCTCGAGGTCGAGCGACGTGTTCTTTGCGAAATACTGTAGCCAGCTTAAAATAACCTCATTGGTAAAAATCTGCTTTTCCATGAATTAGTCCCCCTTGTTTTGCCAATTGGCAGCATTTCTACTACTATGTAACAGTATAACACTTTTTTGATTGTTTGTAAAAAAAATCTTGTCATTGGTATGGGGTTATTTTATAATAGTCGCAGAATTGCGAAGCAATTCCGCGATCCCGAAGCAAAGCGAGGGACGTGCCGAAGGGCACGCCTAATAGTCGCAGAATTGCGAAGAATAAAGGAGGCCTTTATGGAAAACATCTCCCAGGAGAAGGTACTGGTCATTGATTTTGGCGGACAGTACAACCAATTGGTCGCAAGACGTGTGCGTGAGTGCAACGTGTACTGCGAAATTTATTCCTATAAGACAGACATCGAAAAGATCAAGGCCATGAATCCTAAGGGCATCATCTTGACCGGCGGTCCCAGCAGCTGCTATGAAGAAGGCGCGGCGACCTGCTCTCCAGAGCTCTTTGCCCTCGGCGTTCCCGTACTTGGCCTTTGCTACGGCGCACAGCTCATGAGCCACGTGCTCGGCGGCAAGGTAGAGCGTGCGGCAGCGAGAGAGTACGGTAAGACGGAGGTGGACGTGGACGTGACCTCCCCTCTGTTTACAAACGTAACGCCTCATACCGTCTGCTGGATGAGCCATTTTGATTATATCTCCAAGCTTGCGCCGGGCTTCCGCGCAGTGGCGACGACGGCGAACTGCCCCGTGGCAGCGGCTGAGTGCCAGGAGAAAGGCCTTTACGCGATCCAGTTCCATCCAGAGGTACTGCACACCGCGGAAGGTTCCAAGATGCTGTATAACTTTGTAAGAAATATCTGTGGCTGCGCTGGCACTTGGAGAATGGACTCCTTTGTTGCAAACACCATCGAGGAGATCCGTCAGAAGGTTGGGAGCGGCCGCGTTCTGCTGGCGCTTTCTGGCGGCGTGGATTCCTCCGTGGCTGCAGGCCTTCTTTCCAGAGCCATCGGTAAGCAGCTCACCTGCGTGTTCGTTGATCATGGCCTGCTTCGCAAAAACGAGGGCGATGAGGTGGAGAGCGTGTTCGGCGAGGGTGGTCAGTTCGACCTGAACTTCATCCGCGTGAATGCGCAGCACCGTTATTACGTAAAGCTCGCTGGCGTGACCGAGCCCGAGCGCAAGCGTAAGATCATCGGCGAGGAATTCATCCGCGTCTTTGAGGAAGAGGCGAAGAAGATCGGCGCCGTGGACTTCCTCGCACAGGGTACCATTTATCCCGACGTGGTGGAGAGCGGTCTCGGCGGTGAGTCTGCCGTGATCAAGTCTCATCACAATGTGGGCGGCCTTCCCGATTTCGTTGACTTTAAGGAGATCATCGAGCCCCTGCGTAACCTCTTCAAGGACGAGGTGCGTCAGGCGGGTCTTGAGCTTGGCATTCCTGAAAAGCTGGTATTTCGTCAGCCCTTCCCTGGCCCCGGCCTTGGCGTTCGCATCATCGGCGACGTGACCGAAGAGAAGGTAAAGATTGTGCAGGACGCTGACGCCATCTACCGCGAGGAGCTGGAGGCGGCAGCAGATGCCTATAAGAAAGAGAACGGCAAGGAGGCACCTTGGATGCCGAACCAGTACTTTGCCGCTCTTACCAACATGCGTTCCGTTGGCGTCATGGGTGACGAGCGCACCTATGACTACGCCATCGCGCTGCGCGCCGTGCAGACCGTTGACTTCATGACCGCCGAGTGCTCCTGCCTTCCCTGGGAAGTGCTCCAAAAGTCCATGAGCCGCATCATCAACGAAGTTAGGGGCGTCAACCGCGTACTCTATGACATCAGCTCCAAACCACCTGGAACGATTGAATTCGAATAATACCATGTGGTTTGCGGGTAGGAATTAAATAGCAGTATATAAAGGCTTTCGACAGCGTTGATAGTTCGCTTTTCGGAAGCCTTTTTTGCGCCAGAAGATAACATAAAGCGCAGTAGTATAAAATTGCGCTTTATCGTATTTTGCATTTGAAATCAATATATACGTTGACAACGTACGAAAGTAACTCTATACTTTATTAAAGTATGAATTTTGCGGAGACTATGTTATGGATATTTCAGCTAGAATAAAGGAATTACGAAAGAAAACGGGATTATCACAAAGTAAGTTTTCTGCCAAATTCGGAATCCCTGTAAGAACTCTTCAACAGTGGGAGCAGGGGATAAGCGCCCCTCCGGAGTATTTGGTCAGAATGATGGCGTACATTATGCAGCTTGAAGAGAGGCTTGAGAATACAGATTCATAAGTGACTTTGGTGCCATAATGTCACAGCAATTTGGATCATATAGAACAAGAGGAGTATCGTTATGGATAAAGTGCCGACTAATAAAAGGGGGATTGTAACGTCGCAGGATGTGAGCCTGGATAAAGAATATATCGAATGGATACATGAGTTAAAATCAAGATTTCGAAATTCTCAGATTAAAGCTGCTGTCAAAGTGAATTCAGAACAACTACTGTTCAACTGGCAACTAGGAAGGGATTTA
>JAFPRF010000188.1 GCA_017400965.1 Lachnospiraceae bacterium | reverse complement strand
TTGAAAAGATGTTTGAATAGCAAAAGCGAAACCGCGCCGCCAAGGACTAAATAGGCCGTGATCGTGATCATGCCAAGGTCTGTCAGGAGCAGCGTTGCAAGGAAGGAAGCTGCAGAAACAAGTGTTCCCGTCAGCCAAATCTCTCTTTCTTCTTTGGACGCTTTTTTGTAACCGGCCGCGGCCAATAAAAGAAGGATCACGGGAAGCACGTAAATGCTGCAATTCCAGTCGACGCCAAGGCGCCGCTGCAGGGCAAGCATTCCTAGTTCTACGATGAAAAAGACGCCTGCGCTCAGCGTACCTACGGAAAACGGAAGCTTTTCCTTTACTAGAAGCTTTAGAAGTGCCGCCAGGGCAATGCTTCCTAATACTGCGCCCGTCATGAGAAGAAATCCCGTCCAATAGCCGCCGAACTTAAACGTGGAGTGCGTGTCGGAGAGGAAAATGTTGCGAATGGCAGTGACAAAGGTTTCGCCGCCGAGCCTTACAAAGAAATACCCAAGGTAGCTTAGGCCAAGAACGCCTGCCGTCCCTAAGAAAAGCAAGGTATTCTTCCACTTCTTTTCGGTTTTTAGGAAAAACAAAAGAACGACTGCTGCCGCGCCGATCACGCAGCTCGGGTACGACAGCGCCTGCAAGAAGGCACACAGTCCCATCAGTACGGGCAGATGCCACTTCTCCTGCGCCTTGTAAAAGCAAAGGAGCAGACAAAAGATCAAAACGGAGAACCCGATCTCCAAATTCGCGAATTCCGGAAAGGGCGTTTGCTTCGCGCGAAACACCATAAAGAACATCCAGATGGCCTGCCCCGTAAAGTTTCCTGTCACGTTACGGATCGTCCGGTAGACAAACCACCCGATCAGACCAAACAGAGCGGTTCCCACCACCTGCAGGAACAAAACCACCCCCGCGTAGGACGGTACGATCAAATGATAAAGCCCCATCAGCAAATCATTTAAGAATATGGACGTCTGGTGCGGCTCCCACATCTGCTTTAGCATCATATCGCCCTGCAGATGTCGGTACGACATCGCCACCTGATACCCGCTGTCCGCGCCAAAGTCCGTAAAAATGCTCTTGATGCAGACCAGGATCGTCAGGATCCATAAGCCCTTTAGTATAAACTTTTCTTTCTTTTCACTCATCTGTCATGCGTTCCTTTGTAAAAGTGATACTCACCTTTCGTATTATAACATAAGAAACGCGGATTTGTCGAACCTTGACATTCTGCATTTATATGGTAAGATAGGAATACAATTTGAGATTATTACATGTGGAGGTACGAGATGAAAACGAAAGTATTTATCGACGGAAGCGAAGGAACAACCGGTCTGCGGATCCATGAAAGATTCTCCCTAAGAGACGACGTGGAGCTTCTGACCATCAGCGCCGAGCTTCGTAAGGACCCTGCGGAGAGAAAGCGCCTGATCAATTCCTCCGACATCACCTTCCTTTGCCTGCCTGACGCGGCAGCAATGGAGTCCGTATCCCTTGTGGAGAACGAGAACGTCGTGATCGTCGATACGTCCACCGCGCATCGTACCAACGAAGGCTGGGCCTACGGCTTTGCGGAGCTTTCGAAGGATCACCGCGCGGCGATCAAAAACGGAAAGCGCATCGCCGTTCCCGGATGCCATGCCACTGGCTTCATCTCCCTCGTTTATCCCATGATCGCAGGGGGCCTGATGCCCGCGGATTACCCCGTATCTGCCTTCTCTCTTACCGGTTATTCCGGCGGCGGAAAGAAGATGATCGCGGCTTATGAGGCCGAGGACAAAGCAAACGACCTGTTCGCACCTCGCGAGTATGCGCTGACCCAGCAGCATAAGCACTTAAAGGAAATGAAGAAGATCACGGGCCTTGAGAGACTCCCTCTCTTTAGCCCCATCGTGGATGACTACTATAGCGGCATGGTCGTAACCGTGCCCCTTTACACCGAACTCTTAAAGGGGGCCACCGTGGAGAGCGTTCGCGAATATTTCAAGAACTACTACAAGGGCGAGAAGTTCATCACCGTTGCGGACGCCGAGGACGAGATCGCATCCACCGGCTTTATCTCCGGCAACCAGCTCTCCGGTTTCGACGGCCTGAAGATCTACGTCACCGGTAATGACGACCGCATCCTTCTTACCTCTCAGTTCGACAACCTCGGCAAGGGTGCTTCCGGCGCCGCCATGCAGTGCATGAACATCGTTCTTGGCTGTGATGAGGCGAAGTGCCTAAACCTCTAATTTCCGTTCTCTGCCTCGTAGATCAGCTCCCCAAGGATCTGGATCAAATGACCGATCTCCACGGGCTTACTTAGATGCGCGTTCATCCCGGCCTGCATGGACCGCTGCACGTCCTCGTCGAAGGCGTTGGCTGTCAGTGCAATGATCGGGATCTTCTTCGCATCCGGCCTGTCAAGGGCTCGGATCGCTTTCGTCGCCTCCAGACCGTCCATCACGGGCATGCGAATGTCCATAAGGATCGCCGCGTAAATGCCTGCCGTACTCTTTTCAAACATTTCCAGCGCAACCTTACCATTCTCAGCATGATCGACCAAGATGTCGTCCAGCTTCAGAATGTCTGCTAAGATCTCCGCGTTCAGTTCCATGTCCTCCGCCATAAGGATCCGGCGTCCCTTCAGCTTCGCCTGCTGCTTTTTCTCGAAGACCTTCATGTCGCTTCGCCGCGCGATCAGTTCCATGCTATCAACGAGATTCGTTGTGAACAGCGGTTTTGAAAGGAAGTTGTCAACGAAGGCGGCGTGGGCCTCCTCTCGAATGTCATCCCAGCTATAAGCCGTCAGTGCTACCACCGTGCACTCCTTCTCATAGATCCTATGGATCTCCGCGGCGGTCTCGCTCCCGCTCATGCCAGGCATGCTCCAATCCATGAGTATCAAGTTGTAAGGTTTTTTCTTCGCGTGCTGTACTTCCAGCTTACGCAGCGCTTCCTGGCCGCTCGTGCAGGCATCCGCCCTGATCCCCACTTCCTCTAGTACCACTCTGGCATGCTCCGCCTCGATGGGATCGTCGTCCACGACCAGTACGTACAGCGCCGAAATATCGATCTTTCGCTGCAGGTCCAGGGCCTTGGCATCGCTATTTCGAAGGGGCAGCGTTACCGTAAACTCCGTACCGACGCCCTTTTGGGAAGTCACGCTGATCGTACCGTTCATCATGTCCACGATCCGCTTCGTGATCGCCATGCCCAGACCGCTGCTGCCGTACTTTGTCTTATTGCCGGCGTTCTCCTGCGAAAAAGCATCGAAGATCTTCGGAAGGTAACTCTTATCCATGCCGATGCCGGTGTCCTTCACCTTAAAGCAGATCATGGACTGGCCTTCCAGCTCCGCCGTCTTCTCTACGGTTAGCGTCACGTTTCCCGGCGCGTTGGTGAACTTAATGGCATTCGAGAGAATGTTTAGGAGCATCTCTCGGATCTTTACGTCATCCCCAAAGTACGTGGCTTCCACCTGCTTTTGAACGTTGCATTCAAACTTCAGCCCCTTGTCATGACACTGGGTCCGCACCATGGTACAGATCTGCTCCATCATCGCCATAAAGGAGAACTCCGCGTTATGCAGTTGCACGCGGCCTGACTCGATGCGGCTCATGTCGAGAATGTCATTGATGATGGAAAGCAGGTGCTTCGAACTGTCCCCGATCTTCTCTAAGTATTCCCGCGTCTCGTCGTCCAGATTTTCGTTCTTCAGCGCCAGCGCATCCATGCCGATGATCGCGTTCATGGGCGTTCGCAGCTCGTGGCTCATGCCGGAGAGGAAGACGGTCTTCGCCCGATTCGCCTGCTCCGCCTGATCGAGTGCTTCTGCCAACGCCTGATTCTTTGCCGTAGTCTCTCGCATCTCCGCGTCGACGTCAGTGATCCCCATGATCACGTAACTCGCATCCATGCGGGAAATCTTCATTGTTACGTAGGAAGGGCCGCTCTCCTTTATAACGCGATAGGTCATAACGAACGTATCCTTTTTGTCCAGCGCCTTCATCAATGTCTTCCGGTGCATGGCCTGCAAGAAGGCCTCCCGATCTTCCTCGTACACCTTTCCCGCCAGTTCCATCTTGCAGTCGCTGAAAAAGTGCCAGCCCCTGCGCACCTCGGTGAAGGAGTTACCGTCCTCACCGTTTTGATACTCAACGTATTCCTCCGTGTCCGTATTGACATAGTACAGATCCATGTAATCCCGGGCCAGGGTTTGCGCGATGTTGGTATACATCAGTCCCGTGCTGACGGCCCGTTCGTAGGCCTCCTTCGTCATGGCCTGCTCATGCTGGATGCGCACCGTGTCCGTAATGTCCTGACAGATGCCGAACACGCAAAGCCTTCCAGCCGTGTCCACGTACTTCAGCTTCGTAGTCTGGAGCTGTCTTTGATTTCCCGCCGCATCCGGTACGTCCTCGAAAAAGACGTAGGGCTTACTGAGGGACAGGGCGATCTTGTCCGCCGATACGAAATGCTCTGCCGTCTTCGGATCAAAGATCTGCACGTCCGTCAAGCCTACAACGGCCTCGGGGCTTTCCTTGTGCGCATAAGCTGCAAAGACCTGATTACACGCCAGATATACGCCCGTCTCTGCATCCTTTGTAAAGGTCATGCCAGGGATGTTGTCGAGGAGCGAGCGGAATCTGTCCTTGAGCTCCGTCAGCTTTTGGGCCTCCTCCTGCTCATGCTTCATCTTCTCCTTCTCATCACTCGCCACAAAGGAATGTAGCAGGCTCGTTCCCAGCATGTACGCGATGGAATAGATCGGCAAATAGGGGAACCAGAGCTGAATGAACAGACACAGCGCCATGATGATGCCAAAGGATGCCAGGATCTGGTAGCGCCCCTTCTTCTGCGCGTCTCTGCCGGCGTGGATCATGGAAGAGAGGGCATACACGGCCAGGATCACCAGCATGATGATCTGGCAGGTCAGAACCACGTAACGCACGGTCAGCGCATGGTAAACGCAATCCTCATCCACCGTAAAGAGCACCGGCGTAAAGACATTGACGACAACAACCGCCGTGATCAAACCGGGAACGATGCGACCCGCAAGGATCATGAATCGTCCGAAGGAGCTCTTTTCCTCTAGGTAAGTTACCGTATATTCTGCCCAGAATAGGATCCCCAGCGCCATTGCAATGAAATACACCGTCGTATCGGCAAAGAGAAGCCCCGTCAGCTTCCTGCTCTCGAAAATACCCCATAAAACATCCGTCAGGTAATACAATAAAACGGCAAGCAAAAACCGCCTGTACACCTTCCATGCAGGCTTTACGAAAGACGCTTTCGACGGGAATAAAATGTCCCGATTCACGATGATCAATTGCAAAATTGCCAACAGGCCTATCGCAGAGTAATACATCTGATCTTATCCTCACTGCTTTTTTCTAGCTTTTAGGTCACTCTTATTCTCATACATCGTTTGGTCCGCGCGTTCATATATCGGAGCCACCTTCTCTTCACCGCCGTACCTCGCCATACCGACTGCAATGACAATGCCGCCATTTTGGATCGCTTCTTCGTTATGCGCGTTCATCTGCTCGATCAGCTCGTCAATGCGCTCGTAATCATCGCCCTGCGACAACACGGCAAACTCATCGCCGCCCACGCGGAATACGGGGCTGCGCTTAAAGGTCGTGCAGACGATCTTGCAGGCATCGCGCAGATACTGATCTCCGGCCTTATGGCCCAGCGTATCATTCACCTTCTTTAAGTCATTGACGTCAAGGATGGTGATCGCAAAGCCCGGTGCTCTGTTCATCTCGATCTGCGCGTTGAGTCTCTCCTCGTAAATGCGGTACGCGTTGCGGTTCTTAACGCCCGTCAGCGCGTCGATGTTTGCCTCGATGCGGGCCTGTGCAAGGCGCTTGCCGTACTCTTCCTCCTGACGTACTTGCGCGTCAATGTCATTGATACCGATGATCAGACGAGGTCCTTCCGGCTCTTCCACGAGCGCAGCCTTGAGCTGTACGTACCTGGGCTCGCCTCCCATCAGCAAGCGATAGCTGAGGGTGAAAATGCCGTTGCGTTTTACCTCGTTCAAAATGTTCTCTCTGGTCACTGCTGCCACGAAGCGGCTCTGGTCCTCCTGATGGATCATCCGTAGGGACTGCACTCTGGCATCCGCAAAGAAGTTTGCGCCTTCCTTAAGTCTTTCATAATCATCAAAGGCAGCCGTTGCCGTAAATTCACGATATTGTCCCGTCTCTGGCACCACAACGTAGATACAGAAGAAATCACCAGCTAGTGCGGTGATGCGGTTGTAAGCCGTCTTCTCCTCACGCACCTTTGCCGCCGCATTGTGCTCCTGCATCTGGTCATTGATGTCCATGAGTCCTAAGATCACGTACCTATCGTCGTCCTGCATGCGGGTGACTTTCACGCTAACATAGCTTGGCCCATCTTCCCCAATGAATCGGCCAGTCATCATAAAGATATTGTTTTGATCCAGCGCATCGATCAACGTTCTTCGATCGAGAGCCTTCTTCACGGCCTCCTTATCCTCGTCAACCACGCGCGCCTCGATGTCATCCTCGCACGCCTCAAAGAAATGCCAGCCGCGCTTGGTCTCCACCAGGGTTCCGCTTTCCTCATCCGTGCGGTACTCGATAAATTCCTCCGTATTGAGGTCCACGTAATACAGCTCCATGTAGCCATGGGCCAGTGCCTGCGCGATGTGGGTAAAGATGATGCCCGTGCTCACGGCCTTTTCGTAAGCTTCCTTGTTCGAAACGCTTCCTCTGGTGATGCGCACGTTATCCGTTATGTCCTGGGAGGCGCCCAGCACGCACTTTCTGCCGTTCGCATCCACGTATTTCAGTTTTGTCGTCTTGATCTGCCGCGTCACGCCCGACGCATCTCGCATATCCTCGTAGAAAACATAAGGACCGTCCATGGACAGGGCCATGTTGTCATCTTCCGTAATGCGCTTTACCATCTCCGCGTCAAAAATGTCTCCAGCCGTCAGTCCAATGACGTCCTCCGGCTTTTTCTTATGCGCATAATCCGCAAAGGCCTGGTTGCAGGCCAGGTATGCACCCGTCTCGGCATCCTTGGTGTAGTTCATGCCGGGCATGTTGTCGAGAAGCGAGGTAACGGTCTGCTTCAGCTTTGCAACCTCCTCCGCTTCCTCCAGCAGACGCTTTTGTTCATTGGCCGTACGGTCCGCGCGGATCTTTTGCACCAGTAAGAAAATGATGATGGAGAAGATCACGATCAGGACGACAAACACGATGATCCAGTTGTCCTTCATAAACTGGGCGAAGGACACCTTCTGCTCTAAGTGCATGTAGGATGCCAGCGCGGAATCCATGTCCTCACTCTGGGTCACGGTGATCGTTTTGTTCAAAATGAAATACAGGTCGGTGTCCCACTTGCGCACCGCAAAGGAGAAGGTCATCGCCTCACCCGTCGGCACGGAGAAGAGCTTGTACTTCTCCAAGGTCTCCTCAGACGTAGGGATACGATAATTGCTGACCAAAACGCAATCGGCCTTGCCCTCCGCCACTGCCTTATAGCAGGCTAGGAGCCCTTCATAGCTCTCCCTCTTTGTCTTGGGATAATGCTCCATGATGAAGGTCTCGATGTTCATCATGCCTTTATTTACTGCCAACGTGATCTCGCTGTCCTTCGAGAGTCTCTGGGTCTCCGTATTCCGCAAAATGGCATACATTTCCGTCTTCATGGCGGGGTCCGTTAAGCGGATGTTCTTCTGATCGGCGTCATAGGTGCTAAAGTTGACAGGGAAGATGCAATCCACCTCTCCCGCGTTCAATGCTTCCAGGGCTGCCTCCGTTGAATCAAAGGGAATCGTCTCGAATTGGATGTCGGGACGATTAAAATTACTCAGGGCATGCGCCAGATAGTCCTTTAACGCACCCGTCATCTCCCCCGTCGCCTCATCCTTGTCACAAAACGGAAGATAGTCATTTCGATAACCGATCTTGATCGTGCCATGCTCCCGCAGATAGTCTTCCTCGCTCGGCGTTAAAATGGCATGGTTTCGCACGTCATAGATACGCCCCTCGGAAATCTTCTGAATGAAGTACGGGTCCTCGTCATGTATCTGCGCCAATGCCATGTTCAGCTCAGCCAAAAGGTCCGAACGCTTTTTGTTTACGGCATAGTAATAGTCCGATCCGCCGATTCGGATCGTGGGGATCAAGAGCTGCTCCGACTCGTACATGAAGATGGTAGCATAGCCGTCCAGTTCTCCACGCGCCACCATTTCCATGGATTCCTCTTCCTCTACGATCAGCGGCACGATTTCCAGATTCACGTGATTCTTCTCTGCCCATTCCTCCAAAAAGGTTTCCTGAATGCTGCCCTTGTTCACGCCGATGCGCTTTCCGTTTACGGAGGCGGGCCGGCTCGCGGTAATGTCCCTGTTATCCGCGCTGACATAGACGTAATAGGATTCCGTTCCCATGGGAAGGTCCGTAAAGTACATGTATTCCTCGCGGTCGGGCTTATAGGAAACGTCGCTCAAAAGATCGATCTTGCCTTCCTTGAGCATCTGCAGCAGATTCGACCAGCTATCCTCCACGTATTCATAGGTCCAACCAGTGTAGGCAGAGATCTTTTGCTGATACTCATAGTCGATGCCGCAGCGCCTTCCGTAGGAATCATAATAGCAAAACGACGAGTCGAACCATCCGACGCGCACTACCTTATGCTCCGTCACCTTCGCGGATATGCTTTGCGGCAGTATGGTACAGATCACCGTCGCGATCAGCAGGAGGGTCATCAAACATTTTCTGATTTTTCTTTTACTTCTCACCCTGATCCACCTCCTTCGCATCTCTTTCCATGATCAAGCGAGCCAAAGTTTCATAAAGCTTTTCCGGCTCGATGGGTTTTGTCAAATGCTCGTTCATGCCAGCTTCTTCCGATCGCTTTTTGTCCTCATCAAATACGTTCGCCGTCATGGCGATGATGGGTATGATCTTCGCATCGGGATGGCTGCTCTTTCGTATTTCACGGGTTGCGGTGAGGCCGTCCATTACGGGCATGCGCACGTCCATAAGGATTGCGGCGTACTCACCCGCGCAGCTCTTATTGAACAGTTCTATCGTCTGTGCGCCATTTATCGCAGGTTCGGCAATGGCGCCCTCTAACTCCAAAAGGTCTGCAAGGATCTCCGCGTTTTGCTCCACGTCCTCCGCCATGAGGATTTTCTTTCCAGCCAGTACCTGGGAAATGGTCTCTTCCGAAAGCTTTTCCGAAGTCGCTTCTTCCTGCGCATTCGCGGCATTTCTTTGCGATACCTTCAGCGGCAGGGTCACCGTAAAGGTGGAGCCAACGCCCTTTTTGCTCTCCACGAAGATCTCGCCGCCCATCATTTCTACAAGGTTTTTGGTGATGGCCATGCCCAGGCCGCTGCCGCCGTACTCGTTCGTCGAGCTTACGTCTTCCTGCGAGAAGGTCTCAAAAATCTTCGGCAGGTATTCCGGATCCATGCCGATTCCGGTATCGCTGATGACAAAGCGCAGCTTTCCGACGCCTTCTTCCTCCGAAAGCTGCGAAACAGCTAGTTTTACGGTTCCGGGCGCGTCGGTAAACTTTACGGCGTTTCCGAGGATATTGATCAAGATCTGTCTGAGCTTTAATTCGTCGCCAACATAGAATTCATGCACGCCGGCTTCGACGTTGCAATGATACGTAAGACCCTTGCCCTGACACTGTCCCTCGATGATAACGTTGATCGGATCGAGGATCTTACGGAAGGAGAACGCTTCGCTCTTTAAAGTCATGCGTCCGGACTCGATGCGGCTCATGTCAAGGACGTCACCGATCAGTCCAAGCAAATGGTCCGCGCTGGCGCCGATCTTTTCCAATTGGTCTTTGGTGCGCGGCGACAGACCAGGTTCTTGCAGCGCGATCTTTTGCAAGCCAATAATGGCATTCATCGGCGTTCGGATCTCATGGCTCATGTTGGAGAGGAAGCTGGATTTCGCCCGGCTCGTCTCCTCCGCGCGAGCTTTTTCAACCTCCACCATCTTCTCGCGGCGCTGCATGATACCATAGATGTTGAGAAGGATCGTAAGACTCGTTACGATCAAAATGACCTGAACCCAGCTCGCTACGTGCATGGCGTCATCTACGGTGTTTAGTTGTCCTTCTAGGTAGTCCGTGTCATAAGGCTCTCCAGGGGCAATCCTCTCATGTTCCTCATGGTAAGAGCGCATGGTTCTCTGATAATTTCGAAAAGCCTTGTCCGTGGACTGATGCATCCAAACGCTCGACGTAAAAATGATAAGACCTAGCAGTACCACCCATGCCACGATGGATTTCCCCAAGCGGCGCTGGCGGTCGATGCGAAGAAACATGCGGAAATAAAGGAACCCGCAAATGCTCCAAACCGAAAGGATCAGGTAGGATTCTGTCGAGAGCGTACTTACGGAAATAATGTTCGGGATGAGGAACGCCATGGCAAAAAGCATCGATACGATCATTCCGATGAGCCCGAAAATCTCGTACTTTCGATTGTGCTTTGCGCTGGCGATTTTCCATGCGGAAGCCGAAGTCAGCGTATAGGCGATCGTTGCGCCAACCGTCGTTACGTCCACGATCCAGCTGATGGCCGTGCGGCCCAGGAACGGGAAAACAGCGGAGATGATCAGGATGCAGAAAATCGCATTTCGCGGAACGAAGGCCTTTTTCTTCCCAATCC
>JAFPRF010000187.1 GCA_017400965.1 Lachnospiraceae bacterium | reverse complement strand
TATAAGCAGCCCATTCCGAAGAATGTCAAGACCCTTGGCGTTGTCACTGCGAGAACGGGTGCAGCCGTGCGGGACATTATTCAGATCTCCAAGCGAAGAAATCCCTTTTTGCAGATCATCTTATACCCCGCAATCGTACAGGGAGAGGACGCGGCGCCGAGCATTGTAAATGGCATCCACGCCATGGAACGGCTAGGCGTGGACGTGATCATCGTAGGACGCGGCGGCGGATCCATCGAGGACCTTTGGGCCTTTAATGAAAGGATTGTCGCTGAAGCGGTTTTCAACTGTAGTATCCCGATCATTTCGGCCGTAGGGCATGAGACAGATACGACGATCATTGATTTCGTCGCGGACCTTCGTGCGCCGACCCCTTCCGCAGCGGCAGAGCTGGCAGTGGGGAACGTAAGGGAGACCTTTGATCGGATCAGCGCCTATGAGTCAGCGCTTTCAACAGGCATGGCGCGTGCGATTCAAAGAAAACGAAATGAAGTCGTGAACCTGGAAAAGCTGTTGCAGAGTAGAAGGCCTGAGGCGAGGATACGGCGTTATCGCTTGGATCATGCAAGGCTTTCAGATCAGTTAAACGCAAGCATGCTAACGCTCCTTCGCGCGAGAAGGCATGTGCTGGAACTATATATCGAGCGCATGAAGGGTTTATCGCCCTTGGAAAAGCTCTCCAGCGGATATTCTTACGTGGAGAATGGTTGTGGCAAAAACGTGCGCTCCATCGCTGACGTGAAAGAAGGAGAGATCCTAAAGATCAACGTGCGCGACGGACAAATCATGACAAGCGTACTAGAGACGAAGGGAAGGGAATAGAGACGATGGAAGAGACAAAAGAAATATCGTTGGAAGAGAATTTCCAAAAGCTGGAACAGATCGTCGAGGTACTGTCCGACCCTGACATTCCACTAGAGAAGGCCTTTACTTCTTACAGCGAGGGCATGGCGCTGTTAAAGCAGTGCAATGACCAGATCGACCGCGTAGAGAAAAAGGTCATGGTATTAAACGGCGAGGGAAGTTTAGAGGAATTGGACGGCGAGCTGGAATAGCTTGCATGGAGATAGAACATGGATGAAGCTTTGTTTGAAGTTGCATTAAAACAAAAGACCGGCGAGGTGCAAACGATCATTTCAGACATCCTTTCGGGCTATCTGAAGGAGAAGGAAGAGCCTTACGTACAGACGATTCTTGACGCCATGGAATATAGCTTCCTGGCGGGCGGAAAGCGTCTTAGGCCCCTTCTGATGCGGGAGACCTATCGCCTATTTGATCAAAACCTCGAAGGGAAAGAGACGCTTGGAACCTTTATGACGGCGCTGGAGATGATCCACACCTACTCCTTGGTGCATGACGATCTTCCCGCGATGGACAATGACGAGTACCGCAGAGGGAAAGAGACCACTTGGAAGGTTTACGGCGACGGTATGGCAGTACTTGCCGGCGACGCATTGATGAATTCCGCGTTTGAGATCGCTTTCCGCGAGATCGATGATCTGATGGAAGAAGGAAGAACGCAGGCAGAGATCGGCCGTGCGGCAAAGTGTGGCGTGATCCTGTCGCGCAAGGCCGGGATCGATGGCATGCTCGGCGGTCAGGTGGCAGACGTGGAGGCGGAGAAAAAGCATCTCCCCATGGACCTGCAAAAGATTCTTTTTATTCACGAGAAGAAAACCGCAGCGCTGATCGAGACGGCCATGGGCATTGGCGCCGAGCTCGCAGGTGCTTCGAAGGAAGAGTATGAAAAGGTCGTAGAGATCGCAAGAAAGGTCGGCATTGCCTTTCAGATCCAGGACGACGTACTCGACGTGATCGGTGACAGCGCAGAGCTTGGAAAGCACGTGGGGAGCGACGCAGAGAGCGGCAAGGAGACCTTTGTCACGCTCCGCGGCTTGGAGATTTCCCAGAGAGAAGTAAAGCGCCTTTCCGACGAAGCGATTGAGCTGCTGGGAGACCTGCCCGGTGATCACGCATTTCTCGAGGAACTGATCAGACACCTGATCTACAGAAGAAAATAGCAAAGGTAGTTTGTTTTATGTACCTGGAACAGATAGAAAACGTAAATGACATCAAAAAGCTTGATCCAAGCGCGTACAATACGTTGGCGCAGGAGATCCGCGACTTCCTGATCCAAAAGATCAGCGTGACCGGCGGACATCTGGGCTCAAATCTCGGCGCCGTGGAGCTAACCATGGCCCTGCATTTGGCATTGGACCTTCCCGAGGATAAGATCATTTGGGACGTGGGACATCAGGCTTATACCCATAAGATCCTGACCGGCCGTAAGGACGGGTTTGACGCGCTGCGCAAGTTTCATGGCATGAGTGGCTTCCCGAAGCGCAAGGAGAGCGATTGCGATTGCTTTGATACGGGACACAGCTCAACCTCGATCTCGGCAGGCCTTGGCCTTGTGATGGCGAGAGACTTAAAGGGCGAGAAGCGCACCATCGTCTCCGTGATCGGCGACGGATCACTAACTGGGGGCATGGCGTACGAGGCGCTTAATAACGCGTCGAAGCTCGAGACGAATTTCATTGTCGTTTTGAATGACAACAACATGTCCATCTCGGAGAATGTGGGCGGCGTTTCAAAATATCTGAACAACATTCGTACGGCCGATGGCTATTTGGACTTAAAAGAGGGCATTTATAACGCGCTTACCGGTAGTGCCAAGGGCAATACCGTGATCCGCGGCATTCGTAGATTAAAGAGCAGTTTGAAAACCCTCGTGATCCCAGGCATGTTTTTCGAGGACATGGGCATTACCTATTTGGGACCGGTAGATGGTCATGACGTGCAGGCGATGGTGAACGTGATCCACGCTGCACAGAGAGTGGAAGGACCGGTTCTGATCCATGCGATCACGAAAAAGGGCAAGGGCTTTCTTCCCGCGGAAAAGCATCCCGCGAGATTCCATGGTACCGAACCCTTTGACGTAGAGACTGGTAAGTTACTTTCACCGCGCACGGAGCCGAGCTATACGGACGTATTCTCCACCGTGATGTGTTCCCTTGCGGAAAAGCATGAGGACATGGTGGCGATCACGGCAGCAATGCCTGACGGCACGGGATTAAAGCGCTTTAAGACACAGTTCCCTGACCGCTTCTTTGACGTCGGCATCGCAGAGGAGCATGCAGTGACTTTTTCAGCGGGCCTCGCCGCAGGAGGCCTGCGACCTGTCGTGGCAGTATATTCCTCCTTCCTGCAAAGAGCGTATGATCAGATCTTACATGACGTGTGTCTGCAAAATCTTCCCGTGGTCTTCGCGATCGATCGCGCGGGTCTCGTTGGAAGCGACGGTGAGACGCACCAGGGAATCTTTGACCTGACTTATCTTTCTGGCATTCCCAACATGCATTTGCTGGCACCGAAGAACAAGTGGGAGCTGGCCGACATGTTG
>JAFPRF010000186.1 GCA_017400965.1 Lachnospiraceae bacterium | reverse complement strand
GTCATGCGGGACTATGTTGGTAAGAAGGTGGAATTGGAATTTAAGGGCGAGCAGATGGATATGGATCTGACGAACGCAAAGTTCCGCAAGGGCTCCTGCATCATCGAGGACGCGGATAAGGATTGGGTACGAGTTCACGTGACCTATGACAAGACGGATAAGGTGAAACTCATCCGCCTGCAGGAGATCAGCGGCGTGAAAGGAATGGGAGAATGAGTCAAAAAGAACCGTCCCTGTTGGCATGCGGCGTCCTTGGATTGCAAGGTCCTCTACAAGTAAGCGGATTTACAGTACGTAAAAATAGGTAAAGATATAGTGACAGAGGCTCCCACCCATGACAAAGAGATGGAAAATCTCGTGGGAGCCGAAGTTTTTGTGTAGGGAATTAAAGAGCGGGAGCTTCAGCGCATAGATCACGCCGCCTGCGGTATAAACGATGCCGCCGGCGAGAAGCCAGAGGAACGCAGGGAGCGGGAGCGCTTCGTAAAGCGGTTTTACGGCGAAGATCACGACCCAGCCCATGCCGATGTAAAGCACGGAGGAGACCCACTTCGGGCAGGTCACCCAGAAGAACTTAAAGAGCATGCCAAGAAGCGCGATTGCCCAAACGACGGCGAGCATGCGATGGCCTAAAGGCTGGGGAAGGATCAGCATGCAGGTCGGTGTATAGGAGCCTGCGATCAGGACGAAGATCATCATGTGGTCCATGCGCTTGAAGACCTTCAGGGCTTCGCCAGTCAGGTTTACGCTGTGGTAGGTGGCGCTGGCGCCATAGAGCAGGATCATGCTGATGATAAAGACGGAGGACGAGATGAAACTTTCGGGACCGCCCTGCACGGCTGCCTTCACCAAAAGGGGGATGGCGCCGAGGATTGCGAGGACCATGCCGATCAAATGGGTGATCGCGCTGCCGGGCTCGCGGATCGTCAGCTGCAGCGGAATGCGTTCTTCTTTATTTAGGGTTGTATTCATTGTCATTTCTAACATTGGGAACACCTCCTTCGATATGTTGAAACATCTCTAATTCAAGATGTAGTATTCAAAACTATGTGTTGAGATTATAATACACCTAGTTTCCGAAAACGTCAACTTAAAAAAGGAGGAGTAGAGGAAAGAAAAGAGTTTAGTCCTCTTCTATGATTTGAATTTCCAGATAATCAAAGTCGATGGTTTCCATAAAGTTGTCCTGCGTAAAGCGCGCTTTCGCATGCTTCTTGAACTCCCTGATGGTTTTTTCAAGCCAGATCGGAGAGCTTAAGTCGAAATCGCGGCAGACCTGTTCCATGGCGCGAAGTACCTTATGGGTGCGCGTATCCTCGGAAGCGTCCTCGATGGTGACGTCTTTCAGCATGCGTGCGTTTTTGAAGGTTTTTGCCCAAAGTCTGAACATGGCGATCGCTCCTTTGCGTGATGGAAACTGACATTTGATCCTAGGGCTAGTATAGCACGCAAAATGGGCGACTGCAATGCCGAGAAGCGCTGGAACGAAAAAATGGCTGGCATAGATATTGTGGGGCAGAAACATGAGTCCACAAGTCCTAGGAATGATGCACAATTTCTTCATTAAAATTCTATTAATTCTGTTAAAATTACACATTTTCGTGAGAAACTGTGCTATACTAATGATGGAGTAGGAGGGCGCGTAAAACGCTCTGCGAAGGGATCAGTTTTAAGGAGTACTTACCATGGAATTCATGAGAAACGGCCAGAACATTGGCGAAGGCATAGATAGTTGGAACGAGGTGATGCTCGTTTACAACGCGGCACTGAAGCAGGTGCAGACCAAGATGGAGATTTTGAACGATGAGTTTCAGCACGTTCACCAATATAACCCCATCGAGCACATCAAGGCGAGGATCAAGACCCCGGAGAGCATCGTGAAAAAGTTAAAGCGTGCCGGGAAGGAATCCACGATCCAAAACATGATCGAGAACGTGAACGACATCGCGGGTATCCGCATCATCTGTTCCTTCTCCTCGGACATCTACCGCATCGCGGCCATGATCAAGGAACAGAAGGACATCAAGGTGCTGCTGACGAAGGATTACATCACTTATCCCAAGGCCAGCGGATATCGCAGCTATCACATGATCGTTACCGTGCCCGTGTATCTTTCCGACCGCATCGTTGACACCAAGGTGGAGATCCAGATCCGTACGGTCGCGCAGGACTTCTGGGCCAGCCTGGAGCATAAGATCCACTATAAATTCGAGGGAGAGGCGCCGGAGCACATCCGGAGCGAGCTGGTGGAATGTGCGCGCATGGTGTCCGATTTGGATGCCAGAATGCTCGCGCTGAACGAGGAAATCCTCGAGCTGAGTCAGAAATAATTCATAAAACTTTACAGATTATTACAAAAATATTACGGAAAATTGCACAAAACAGTACAAGAGCCGTGTCCCAGGGGACGCGGCTCTTGCTTTTTATGCGATACAAAAATGAAGCAAAAGGGGGAGAAAATGAGGAGTGCCCAGATATCAAAGACATCCGGGCGATTATGAAAAATTGTTCAGTCACTTGTTTTGACAAGTTCAGTATAGCAATAAATTGTGAACAAAATATGAACTACACGTTAAACGTTAATGAATCTCGTAACATTTATGTTCTTCTGCATTTGGGGTGTTGCGGAATAAGGCACTTCATGGTAAAATAGAGAATCGAATTCTAACGGAATTGTTTGAAATTCGGCATGAAATTTGACGCGAAATTGGACGAAAAAGGAGAATTCCCCATGGCAAAAGAAATCTGGAAGCCCGGAAACATGCTCTACCCCCTGCCCGTTGTCATGATCTCGGTGGCAGATCAGCAGGGTAAGCCCAACATCATTACGGTGGCCTGGGCAGGCACCATCTGCAGCGATCCCGCGATGGTATCCATTTCCGTGCGCCCGGAGCGCTATTCTCACCATATCTTAAAAGAGACGGGGGAATTCGTCATCAATCTCACCACGAGGGAGCTGGCTTACGCGACGGATTACTGCGGCGTAAAGAGCGGCCGTGACGTGGATAAATTCAAGGAAATGCACCTGACACCGCTCCCTGCGAGCATCGTAAAAGCACCGCTGATCGGGGAGAGTCCCATGAACCTCGAGTGCCGCGTGACCGACGTCAAGGAGCTCGGGTCTCATGACATGTTCATCGCAGAGGTGGTTGCGGTGCATGCCGATGAAAAGTATATGGACGAAAATCACAAGTTCCACTTGGAGAAGGCGGATCCCATCACCTATTCCCATGGAACCTATTATACCCTCGGAGAAAATCTGGGGACGTTTGGTTTTAGCGTTCGGAAAAAGTAGGTTGTAACGTAAATGGCAAAAAAAGTTCGTAAAAGACGAAAAGAACATAAATACTTAAAGTTTCTCTATCTCAAATATTCGATGCTCACCATCTTTTTTGTCATGCTTTGCGTGCGTGGGTACGTGCCCTTCGAAAAGGAGGGTGAGAACCTGTTCCACGTAACGCTGAACGGCGTGGAGGTTGGTACCGTGGACGATCCCGCAAAGGCGGAGAAAATGCTTTGGGACGTGCGCTACCAGATCCAGTCCACCAGGGAGGGCTTTACCTTCCTTGAGACGGACCTTTCCATGACTGGCGAGGAGATGCTCTGGGGTTACGTGGATGAGGAAGCCCTTGTCCGCGCGAACATGATGCGCGTTCTGCAGAGCAACGTGGAATCCGCGCTGAGGAGAAGCTATACCGTCAAGGTTGGCGATTATCTGGTGAACCTGAGCACGCAGGAGGAGGTAGAACAGCTCTTCCAGGCGGCCATCGACAAATATGACGATTCCGGCGAATTCAAGGTGCAGCTCGTTTTGGATCCGGGCCGTGAATTCAACATGTTTACGGTGTTGGTGGATCAAAAGGGCGAGGAGACGACCGAGGAGACTTACGTTGAGAATCCCTGGGACGCAGGCGCGCAGGTACCCTTAAATCCAGAAGGCAAGGTCTTCGAGGAAGAGAAGGAGCTGGACTTTGACGATTTCGAGTACGGCGTGCAAAAGATGGACCTTGCGGAGCACGTGGAGGTGATCCGCGCGTATCTGCCGACGAGTCAGTTAAGTCCCGTGGATGCCGCGATCGAGCACCTCGTCATGGACCAGGAGGTCCCCGTGGAGTATACGGTGGTCTCGGGTGACACGCTCTCTAGCATCGCTCTGAAGGTCAACGTGCCCATGGAGCGCATTGTGGAAATGAACAGCGAGCTGCTCGATTCCGTCAATACGACGATCCACGTTGGCGACAAGCTGATCATTACGATTCCGGAGCCGGAGCTTTCCGTGACGAGAACTGAGACAAAATATTATGAAGAGATCTACGATGCAGACACGATCTACATCGAGAACCCTGATTGGTATACGAACCAGCAGGTGGTGCGTCAGCAGCCCTCCGCGGGCTTCCGTAAGATCACCGTTGAGGAAAACTTTGTCAATGACACGGTTGTGGAGCGCGTGATCTTAAAGCAAGAGCTCATCAAGGAATCCGTGCCCCTTATAGTGGAGCGCGGCATGAAGGTGCCTCCGACTTACATCAAGCCGATCTCCGGCGGACGGATCAGCTCTTACTTCGGTAAGAGAAATGCGCCGACCAAGGGCGCAAGCACCTACCATCAGGGCATCGACTGGGCTACGCCTACGGGTACCAGCGTTATGGCTTCCTGCGGCGGTACCGTTTCCAAGGCCGGTTGGGCGAGCGGTTACGGCTATTGCGTCTTCATCGATCATGAGGATGGCAGACAGACCAGATACGGACATTTGTCGAAGGTACTTGTAAAGGTTGGACAGAAGGTTCGTCAGGGCGAAAAGATCGCACTGAGCGGAAATACTGGCGTGAGCACGGGTGCGCACCTGCACTTCGAGATGCGTATCAACGGAAACGCAGTGGATCCTCTGAAGTATATTAAATAAGAAGAAACTACTATATGTGGGGGCATGTTTTGGAGCATATCCCAAATATGTCCCCAAAACGAATATGCGTTCGGTTTACAAAAGCGCAAACCTGTGGTATGATATCCGTAATATGGAGTAATTGGGGACATTGGGTTTTGGATGATACTCTGTAAAAAAGAGGGATACTCGGAATGAAACAATACGCGATCAAGGGCGGCAATCCCCTGGTGGGTGAGGTCGAGATCGGAGGCAGTAAGAACGCTACGCTTCCCATTTTGGCAGCTGCCGTTATGACGGATGAGACAGTATATATCGAGAATATGCCGGACGTGTTCGATACCAACGTATTGTTGGACGCACTTGCGTCGATCGGTGTTTCCATCGTTCGCACCGGAAGGCATAGCGTTACCATTAATGGCGGTAACATTTTTACCAAGGAAATTGAAGACGACAACATCAAGAAGATCCGCGCGGCGTACTATCCCGTGGGCGCGCTTCTTGGAAAATACAGGGAGGCTTCCGTGCCGCTTCCCGGCGGTTGCGACATTGGCTGTCGCGCCATCGACCAGCACATCAAGGGCTTCCGCGCTCTCGGCGCTGAGGTTTTGATCGAGCACGGATACATTAAGACGAGAGCTGACAAGCTCGTTGGAAGTCACATTTACATGGACTGCGTCAGCGTGGGTGCCACCATTAACGTCATGATGGCCGCAACCCTGGCAGAGGGAACCACGATCATTGAGAATGCTGCAAAGGAGCCACACGTCGTTGACGTGGCGAACTTCTTAAACAGCTGCGGTGCGCACATCAAGGGCGCCGGTACCGACGTGATCCGCATCAAGGGCGTGAAAAAGCTCCACGGCACGGAATATACCATCATCCCCGACCAGATCGAGGCGGGAACCTTTATGTTTGCCGCAGCGGTGACGAAGGGTGACCTCATGGTAAAGAACGTGATCCCGAAGCACTTAGAGTCCATCACCGCAAAGCTGATCGAGATCGGCTGCGAGGTGGAGGAATTTGACGATTGCATGAGAGTCGTTTGCTCGAAGACCTTAAAGCCGACGCACGTAAAGACGCTTCCTTATCCCGGTTTCCCCACGGACATGCAGCCGCAGATCGCCGTGGCACTTGGCCTCGGAGAGGGCATCAGCATCGTGACGGATACGATCTTTGAGAACCGCTTTAAGTACGTGGATGAGCTGACCCGCATGGGCGCAAACATTCGCGTGGAAGGTTCCACCGCCATCATCAATGGCGTTAAGAAGTACACGGGCGCCGGCATTTCGGCACCGGACCTTCGCGCAGGCGCGGCGCTGGTAACCGCGGCACTGGCGGCAGAAGGCTACACCTTAGTGGATGAGGTAAGATACATCCAGAGAGGTTACGAGGATTTCCACTTAAAGCTGCAGGCGCTGGGCGCGCAGATCGAGCTGGTGGAGGACCAGAGAGAGTTTCAGAAATTCAAGCTCAAGACGGGCTGATGAGAAGTTTTTCTCAAAACGAAAAATTTTGTTGACAAAAGATCTTTGGCGTTGTAATGTAAGTTACTGAACGAATTACATATTGGATTTCTCTTATTCAGAGTGGTGGAGATACATAGGATCGATGAAACCACGGCAACCCCTGCAAAGGAAGGTGCCTCCCTGAGCGAAATGAGTGAAATGATTTCGAACAATAAGAGGATTTGCTACTGAAACCAAGTCCGCTTATTCACGTAAGCGGGCTTTTCTAATGTAAAAAAGGAGATATCATGGAAAAAAGATTATTTACTTCCGAATCCGTAACCGAAGGGCATCCCGATAAAATCTGCGATGCCGTAAGTGATGCCGTTCTTGACGCCGCAATGGCGCAGGATCCCTTCAGCCGCGTGGCCTGCGAGACCTGTACGAAGACCGGTTTTGTGCTTGTCATGGGCGAGATCACGACCAAGGCAAACATTGACGTCACCAGCATCGTCCGCAAGACCGTGACCGAAATCGGCTACGATTCTTCCGAGAAGGGCTTCGACGGCAATACCTGTGGCGTTATCGTTGCACTGGAAAAGCAGAGCCCCGACATCGCCATGGGCGTGGACAAGGCTTTGGAGGCCAGAAATGGTGAGAAGGGCATGAACGACGAGCAGCTCGACGCCATCGGCGCCGGTGACCAGGGCATGATGTTCGGTTACGCCTGCGACGAAACGCCGGAACTGATGCCGCTGCCGATTTCCCTGGCCCACAAGCTGGCCAGGAGACTTACCGAAGTCCGCAAGAATAAAACGCTGGCTTATCTCCGTCCTGACGGAAAGACCCAGGTTAC
>JAFPRF010000185.1 GCA_017400965.1 Lachnospiraceae bacterium | reverse complement strand
TGCTCGATCTTGGGACGGGAACGGGAATCCTGCCTCTTTTGCTTTCGGCAAAGACGCAGTGTGCCCATCTGACGGGCCTCGAAATCCAGGAGGAGAGCGCGGACATGGCGCGAAGGAGCGTTGCGCTGAATCACCTGGAGGAGAGAATTTCCATAGTGTCCGGAGACTTGAAGGAAGCAGGCCAGATTTTTGCGCCTGCCTCTTTTGATTGCATTACCTGTAATCCGCCTTACATGATCGGCCAGCACGGGATCACAAATCCCGACGCGCCCAAGGCGATCGCCCGCCATGAGATTTTATGCACCTTCGAGGACGTGGCGGCCGCGGCGGAAAAGCTCTTAAAGAGCGGCGGGAAATTCTTTTTGGTGCACCGTCCGTTCCGCTTGGCGGAGCTGATCGTGACCTTAACGAGCCATAAGCTGGAGCCCAAGCGCATGCGCCTGGTATACCCCTACGCCGACAAGGAGCCGAACATGGTGCTGCTCGAGGCCGTGCGGGGCGGGAATTCGCGCATGACGGTGGAGCCGCCGCTCATCATCTTTGACAGGCCCGGAGAGTACTCGCGGGAGATCAAGGACAATTTTGGATATTAGGCAGGAAAAGAACATGCCGGGAACGCTGTATTTGTGCGCCACCCCCATCGGAAACCTTGGGGACATGACGCCGCGCGTCGTGGAGACGCTGAAGGCCGCAGACCTCATCGCGGCGGAGGATACGAGGAACAGCATTAAGCTCCTCAATCACTTCGAGATTCACACGCCCATGACCGCTTATCATGAATTCAATAAAGTCGAGAAGGCCGAGGAGCTGGTGCAAAAGCTCCTTTCCGGTGTAAGCATTGCCCTGATCACGGATGCTGGAACCCCCGCGATCTCGGATCCCGGTGAGGTGCTGGTACAAAAGTGCCAGGCAGCAGGCGTACCCGTGACGAGCTTGCCCGGGGCTGCAGCCTGCATCACTGCGCTGACGCTGTCGGGCCTGTCCACGAGGCGCTTTTGCTTCGAGGGGTTCCTGCCCACGGAGAAGGCCGACAAAAAAGAGCGACGCGCCCTGCTTTCGGAGCTTTCGAACGAGACGCGCACCATC
The DNA here is from genome assembly GCA_017400965.1 of Lachnospiraceae bacterium. GTDB lineage: Bacteria > Bacillota > Clostridia > Lachnospirales > Lachnospiraceae > Acetatifactor. The sequence continues at coordinate 6,016 of JAFPRF010000185.1, read as the reverse complement.
ATTCTCTATGAGGCGCCGCACCACTTAAAGGCAACGCTCTCAGACCTTTACGAAGCTTTGGGCGACAGACGCATCACCCTGTGCCGGGAGCTGACGAAGAAGTTCGAAACCATCCTTCCGACGACGCTGGCTGAGGCAATCGCCCTGTATGAAAAAGAGGACCCCAGAGGAGAGTACGTGCTTGTCCTCGAGGGGAAGAGCCGCGAGCAGATAAAGCGCGAGGAGCAGGCCTCTTGGGAGAGCATGAGCATCGAGGAACACGTGGCCCGCTATGAGGCCCAAGGCATCGATCACAAGGAAGCCCTGAAGCTCGTTGCCAAGGACCGGGGCGTAACCAAGCGCGAGATCTACGCCTATCTGCACGGAGGAAATTAAGATGGCCGCAAGCTGCGAATATTGTGCCTATTTTACCTATGACGAAGAGATGGAAGAGTACGTCTGCGACGTCAACATGGATGAGGACGACTACGGAAGACTCATGAGCAATGGCTTCCGCGAGTGCCCATATTACAAGGATGGCGACGAGTATAAGGTCGTTCGCCACCAGATGTAGGAAGTAGTTAGTTTTGAAAAAGAAAACGTCACTGGCATATAAGTTTATCAGGGCCTCCGTTCACTTCTTCTATCAAAAGACGGAAGTCTACGGCGCGGAAAATCTTCCCGAAGGCCCCTGCATTGTTGCGGGAAATCATTCCCAGATGAATGGTCCCATAGCCTGCGAGCTCTATTTTCCGGGAGATCATGCCACCTGGACCATCGGTGAGATGATGGACCGAAAGACCGTTCCGGCCTATGCGTTCCAGGATTTCTGGTCCGCAAAGCCTAAGAGCGTTCGGTGGCTTTACAAGATCGTATCGCACCTGATCGGGCCCCTGTCCGAGTGCGTCTTTACGAACGCCGACACGATCCCGGTCTACAAGGACCGCCGCATTTTTGAGACCTTTCAGCTGACCATCGAAGCCCTAAAGCAGGGCACGCGGGTCATCATCTTCCCCGAAAACTACGGGGAGCATAACAACATTGTCCACCAGTTCCAGCTCGGCTTCATTGACGTGGCCAAGCGCTACTACAAGGAGACGGGGGAGGCGCTGCCCTTTGTGCCGCTTTACGTCTGCCCCGCGCTGAAGCGCCTCGTCATCGGAAAGCCCGTTTGGTACGATCCGAGCGCAAAGATCAAGGACGAGCAGCAGCGCATCACGAACTATCTGATGGACGAGATCTCGGAGATGGCCTATGCCCTCCCCAGACACAAGGTGGTGCCCTACCCCAACGTGTCAAAAAAAGAATACCCTGAGAACGTCAGGAATAATGATTAGAAAAGTGTGGTAATTGTTTTGAAGATAAAGAAACCTGAAGTCAACTACTTGGAATTTCGTTTTTCCAAGCTTAACACGCCAGAGTATAAGCACCTCTGGCTCCTCCTCGGCTGGGTGTGGTACCTGACAATGTACGTGCTCACCGAAAACCTGATCCCGCCGGAGAAATGTCATGAAGTGCACAGCATCGTCGACGACATGATCCCGTTCAACGCCAATTTTATCCTGGCGTACTGTTCCTGGTACTTCCTCATCGTGGGATCGATCCTGTATTTTATGCTCTATGACGTGAAGAGCTTTGTGCGGATGCAAAAGTTCATTATCGCGACCCAGGTGATTGGCATCGCAACCTGCATTTTCTGGCCGTCGATCCAGTACCTTCGCCCCGCGGAGCCCACGGGAAACGCCTTTTGCGTCTTCCTCGTAAAGCTCATTTACGGCGCCGACACGCCGACGGGCGTTTGTCCTTCGCTTCACGTGGGCTATTCCTTGGCGATCCTTTCCGCGTGGTTAAAGCGCGAGGAATCCAGGCCCTGGTGGAAGGCCGTGCTCACGGCGTGGGTGCTGCTGATCAGCATCTCGGTATGCTTTGTAAAGCAGCATAGCTTCACGGACGTTTGGGCAGCAGGCATCATGTGCGCACTGATCGAAATGGTAATGTTTAGAAGGTATTGGAAGGAGCGACTGCTGGGCCTAAAGGCGAAGCTGACCGCTAAGGAGATTACGGAAGGTTAAGAAAGAAGGGAATATCGATGGCTAAGAGAAGATGGGGCGATCGAAGAGACGGACGGCTGATCCGGGAGATTGACGGCATGCATTACGTGATGCCGCTCATGTATCCGAATCGCTGTGACAATGAGGCGTTTATGACGCTGCACATCCGTCTGGAAAAGACCGAAGAATATATCAAAAAGTGGAACCAGGAGCACCCCGGCGACGGATTATCGATCTTTCAGATCGTGATCGCAGCGACGCTGAAAACCATATGGCAGCGCCCGCAGATGAACCGCTTTATCGCGAATAAAAACCTCTACCAGCGCAACGACGTGACGGCGGCCTTCACCGTAAAGAAGACCTTTTCGGATGACGGCGACGAGACCCTGGCCCGCATCGTGGCCAAGGAGGGCGACACGCTGGAGAGCCTAAACAAGCAGGTTAAGGACCAGATCCAGCTTTGCAAGACGGGCACGGACGCATCCACGGATGCCATCGAGATCATCAAAAAGATCCCCGGAAAGCACCTGATCGGCGTTATCGCCAGATTTCTTGACAGACACGGCTGGATGCCCCAGAGCGTCATCGCGACGGACCCCTACCAGTGCTCCGTCGTGCTTTCAAACCTCGGGTCAATCGGCATGAACATCGGCTATCACCACCTCATGAACTGGGGTACGACCTCGATCTTCATCGTCATTGGCAAGAAGCGCAATAAGCCCCATTTCGACGCGGACGGCAATGTTAACATGCATAAGGAGCTCTCCATTTCGGCGACCATCGATGAGAGGATCTCCGATGGTTTCTATTATGCAAGAACGCTAAAACTTCTGAAAAAACTCGTGGAGAATCCAGAGCTCTTAGAGCTTCCGATCGAACAAGAGGTATAGATGCATTTGGGAAGGAGGCAACATGACCTAGGGAATGTTAATGCCATAGAAATATATCATCGACATAGCAAAACCAACGAAAAAGGATTAAGGAGGAGCAGCATGAGAAAACTGGAAGGATTTCACAAGGGTGTTAATTTGGGCGGCTGGCTTTCGCAGTGCGGTGCTGGCAACTATACGAAGGAGCATTTCGACTCTTTTATGATCGAGCGTGACTTCGCACTGGTGAAGGAATGGGGCCTCGATCACGTGCGCGTGCCCGTGGACGCAGAGACGATCCAGGAAGAGGACGGCACGATGAAGGAAGACGGTCTTGCTTACATCGACAAGGCGATCGAGTGGTGTCAGAAGTACGGACTGAAGATGGTATTGGACCTTCATAAGGCCCATGGATATGTTTTCGACGACGCCAACAACTGCCAGTTCTTCTATCAGGAAAAGCTGCAGGACATCTTTGTAGAGCTTTGGAAGTGCCTGGCAACGAGATACGGAAAGTATCGCGATTTCGTGGTGCTTGAACTTCTGAACGAAGTGACCAGCGCAGAGTTCACGGATCCCTGGAATAAGATCGCGGCGAGAACCATCAAGGCGATCCGCGAGATCGACAAGGACGTGCGCATTATCGTGGGCGGCATCTTTAACGACAGCATCTATGGCCTGACGCTTCTGGATCCTCCTGCAGACGAGAACATCGTCTTCACCTTCCATTGCTATAGCCCGCTGGCATTCACGCACCAGGGCGCACATTGGGTGGATCGCATGCCGAAGGACCCTGAGAAGTGGAAATTTAGCTATCCCGGAACCGTTGCGGCTTACAAGGCGCGTACCGAGGAATTCTTTGGTCATGACTTCGATACCGAGTTCCCGGATACCCTGCCCGAGCAGATGAATGGTGCTTATTTCGAGAACCTTATGCAGCCCGCACTGCAGGTAGCCGAGAAGTACAACGTGCCTCTGTACTGCGGTGAGTACGGCGTTATCGACCTTGCGGATGCAAAGGATGCGTTCGCTTGGTACAAGGACATGAACAGCGCGCTCGAGAAATTCGGCATTCCCCGCGCGGCATGGTCCCATCACGGCATGAACTTCGGCCTCGCAGATCCTTGGCTGGACGGCGTAAGAGATCAGCTGCTGAAGTATCTGTAAGGCAAACAAATGGAAAATAAAGAAGTTATAGTGCGGCCTGCTTTGCTGAAAGATGCGGAGCGGCTGCTGGAAATTTACGCATATTACGTGGAGCACACGGCGATCACGTTTGAGTACGTGACGCCCTCCCTGGAGGAGTTTCAGGGCAGAATGCGGACCCTGATGGAAAAGTACCCGTACCTTGTCGCAGAGCAGGACGGAAAGATCCTCGGCTATGCCTACGCGGGACCTTTTCATCCGAGGGCAGCGTACCACTGGTGCTCGGAACTGACGATCTATCTGGATAAAGACCTGCGCAAGGCGGGGCTCGGAAGGCTTCTTTACGAGAGCCTCGAGGAAATCCTAAAGCGTATGGGGATCTTGAACCTCTACGCCTGCATCGGTTATCCCGAGAAAGAGGATGAGTATCTCACCGCCAACAGCGCGCAATTTCATGAACACATGGGATTTCGTCAAAACGGAATCTTTACGAACTGCGGCTATAAATTCGGGCGCTGGTACCACATGGTCTTCATGGAGAAGATGATCGGGGAGCACGTCGGCGGCCAGAGGGAAGTGACCTGGTACCCCGACCTTAAAAAGGAATCGTATGAAAAAGACAAAGATCTTAGCACTGGTCGGCAAAGGCGGCGTCGGTAAGACGAGCATTTGTTCGGCCTTTGTGCGGATTCTAAGTGAAAAATGCCCTCAGGCGCGGATCCTCGCGATCGATGCGGATCCAGCCGTGGGACTCGCCACGGCGCTGGGCGTGGAGGTTCGCGAAACCTTGGACGACCTACGCCTCGAGATCATCGAAAAGGCCGCGCAGGGCGCCGGAAAGGAAGCCATCGAGCTTCTTGGAGAGGTGCGCTATCGCATCTTTGACGCGCTGATCGAGAAGGATGGTTTTTCGTTTCTCGCAATTGGACGGCCCGAGGGCGCGGGGTGCTACTGCGCCGTGAACGCGTATCTGAAGGAAGTCATCGAGATGATCAGCAAGGACTTTGACTATGTCGTGATCGACGGCGAGGCCGGCATCGAACAGGTCAATCGCCGCGTGATGGAGCAGGTCACGCACCTCTTTTTCATCACGGACGGCAGTAAGAAGGGCATGCAGGTCATCCGTTCCATAAAACAAGTGGCGGACGAACTCGTGACCTATGAAAAGTGCGGCGTGATCATCAATCGCGTCGATGATCCGGAACTGTTTTCGGATTTAGAGATTCCAGACATGGATGTTTTGAGTGTCATCGAAAGTGATGGCGCTCATGCAAAAAATGATATTTTAGGAAAGACCATTTTTGAATTACCGGCGGACGCACCGGTGCTTCGCGGATCGGCGAAGGCGCTGGAGCAGATGCTATAGAAGCATGAGGAGGGAACTTAGATGGAAAACGAAAATGAGAACGTACCCGTAGAAGAGAAGGAGACTGCAGGGGAAACAGAAGCGCAGGCGACGATGGGTGAAACCGCGGCGGCGCAGGAGACGAAGCCCGTGAAGAACGAGCTGGACGTCTTTATCAGTTATTCTACGAAAAACAAGAACGTGGCGGATGCCGTGGTTGCGAACTTTGAGCAGCATGGGATTCGCTGTTGGTATGCGCCGAGAGACATTCTCCCCGGACAGGAGTGGGTGTCCGCGATCAAGGAGGCGCTCCATAAGGCGAAGGTTTTCGTCCTCATTTACACCGATGAATCCAATGCTTCCAGACAGGTTATGAACGAGGTGGCGCTGGCCTTCAACGCCAATAAGACCATCGTTCCCTTCCGCCTGACCGAAGGCAACATGAATGATGAACTCGAATATTACCTCACCAGAGTGCACTGGCTCGACGCCGTATCCAAGCCTCTGGAGAGAAACATAGAAGCACTCCGCAATTACGTGGAAACCAGCTTAAACCGCCCCGCGTCCGCAGACCCCACAAAGGTCGCAGCGGCAGCTCCCGCTGCAACCGCGCCTAAGAAAGAGGG
>JAFPRF010000184.1 GCA_017400965.1 Lachnospiraceae bacterium | reverse complement strand
TAATATCCATTCGTCCGCTCGCTTCGGATATACAGATTGCTTAAGTCTTTTAAGTCCTTTGCAGAAGGCGCCTTCATTCTGCCTTCATAATAGGCATCGATATACTTTCGATAATAGGCGGTTACGCCTGCGGCATATTCTGGCTTTTTCATGCGGCCTTCGATCTTAAAGGAATCAATGCCAGCCTCGATCAGCTCCGGGATGTTTTCAATCGTGCACATGTCTTTAAGGCTCAGCGGATAGGCTTCCTTGGTGGTCTTGCCGCCGATCGATACGCGATATGGCAGACGGCAAGGTTGCGCGCAGCGTCCGCGGTTTCCGCTTCTGCCGCCGAGCATGGAGCTAAAAAGGCACTGGCCGGAATAACAATAGCACATGGCGCCGTGGATAAAGCATTCGATTTCCAGACCGCTTTCTTCCTTGAGCTTTTTTACTTCGAATAGGGAAAGCTCCCTGGCGGGAACGATTCGCGTCACGCCAAGTTCCTTTAAGAGATTCGCGCCATAGGCGCCCGTAATGCTCATCTGAGTGCTGGCATGCAAAGGAAGCCGCGGAAAAACCTCACCAAGACGCGATAAAACGCCAAAGTCCTGCACAATGACGCCGTCGAGACCCTCTTCAACGTAAGGCTTAAGGAACGCAGGCAGTGCTTCCAATTCCTGTTCCTTTGTCAGGGTATTGACGGTCATATAGACTTTTTTATGAAAGAGATGCGCATAGCATAGCGCTTTTAGAAGTTCTTCCTCAGGGAAGTTGTCCGCATAGGCTCTCGCTCCATATTGCGTGCCGGCGAGATATACGGCATCTGCACCTGCCGAGATGGCGCCATAAAAGCTTTCCGGACTTCCCGCAGGCGCTAATAATTCGACGAATCTGTTCATCGTTCCTCCGAATAAAAGAAAGCTGTCCGAAACCTGCCGGACAGCTTTAAGCTTACTTGTTTTTCAGTTCGGTCTCTAGCTTGAAGATCGTGCGGCTGTTTTCCTCCACCTGACTTTGAAGCTCTTTCACCTGATTCTTTGCGTTGTCGAGCTGAATCTGGCAGGAAACCAATTCATGCTTTAAGTCGCAATACTCCTTTTCCTTAGACTGCATTTCCGCCTCTAGGATCGCGATCTGACGCTTTGCCTTGAAATAGTCGTCCGCGATGTTGAGCTGGAGTAGCGTTCCCTGAGTATCGATGGACTGCTTACGGAAACCGTCCAAACGATTGTATTCATTGATCTTATTATTGATATAGGTTGCGACCTTCTGAAGATACTCTTCGCTCTCGTAACCTGAAAGCTTCATTACCTTTCCGCCGATCAATACTTCCGTTGCTGTTTTGGATGCCATTTTATTCGCCCCTTTATGTTAAAATCTAACTTTATAATCTCATACGCAAAGATTATTATAGCGTAAATTAGCTACGTAGACAAGGGGGTATTTTAGAAATTACGGCAATAAATGGCGGTAAGCCAGATCGGTCACAACGCGTCCTCTGGGGGTGCGATTGATGAGGCCGTTCTTGATCAGATACGGCTCATACACGTCCTCGATGGTACCGGCATCCTCCCCGATGGCTGCTGCGATGGTATCTAGTCCCACCGGACCACCGTCGAATTTCTCGATCATTGTCATGAGAAGATTGCGGTCGATGCGATCGAGGCCTAACTTATCGACGTCCATCAGATCCAATGCGATCCTTGCCACGTCCTCGGTAATGATGCCATCATATTTTACTTCCGCGAAGTCACGCACGCGCTTTAAGATGCGGTTTGCAAGTCTCGGCGTGCCGCGGCTTCTCTTTGCCATTTCTTTAGCTCCACCCGGATCAATCTCCACGTTTAATACTCTGGCTGAATGCATGATGATCTGCTGAAGTTCAGGGATTTCATAGAATTCCAGATGATGGATCATGCCAAAACGGTCGCGTAGCGGTGCGGAAAGCAGTCCAGCACGGGTCGTTGCGCCAACTAGCGTAAACTTCGGGAGCTCCAAGCGAACGGATCTGGCAGAGGAACCCTTGCCGATCATGATATCGATGGCATAATCTTCCATGGCGGGGTAAAGCACTTCCTCCACCTGCCGATTCAATCTATGGATTTCATCGACAAATAATAGATCCCCCTCTTCGAGGTTGTTGAGGATCGCCGCCATCTCACCAGGCTTTTCGATCGCGGGTCCGCTGGTAACGCGCATGTGCACGCCCATCTCATTTGCGATGATGCCCGCAAGCGTCGTCTTACCTAGACCAGGAGGGCCATAGAATAATACGTGATCCAGGGCATCTCCTCTTCGCTTTGCGGCTTCGATATAGATTTTTAGACTCTCTTTGACTTTGGTCTGTCCGATATAGTCGTCGAGCACCTTTGGACGTAGGCTGCCTTCGAGCTTTACGTCCTCCTGTGTTGCCGTTGTTTCGATCATTCTTCTCGCCATGTCGTCCTCCTGCTAAAACATTCTCTTGAGGGCAGCCTTTAGGATGGCGCCAGAATCGAGGGATTCGATGTTTGCAATGGAGCTTACGGCCTTAAGGCTCTCCGTCTGACCATAGCCGAGGGCAACCAATGCTTCTACGGCCTCGCGGATCTGCGGATTGTCCGCTGCAAAAGGATTGGATCCAGCGGCAGTTTGCGCAATCTCGCGGCCTATCATTTCATCGTCGATGGAAATCTTATCCTTTAATTCAAGGATCAGGCGTTCCGCCATCTTCGGGCCGATGCCAGGAGCTTTCGCAATGGCCTTCTTATCACCGGAAGAAATCGCATAGCGCAAGGTATCCGCATCCATGACGGACAAAATGGACAGCGCGCCCTTCGGGCCAATGCCGCTGACCGTAATGACCTTCTTAAAGATTTCCAGATCCTGTCTCGTACGGAAACCATAGAGCCAGATCGCATCCTCGCGAACGCTAGTAAAGGTATAGAGCTTTGCTTCCTCTCCTAGTCCAGGGAGCTTCGATGCCGTATCTGAGGAGATATGTACATTGTATCCCACGCCATTTACGTCAATGACGGCCAGTTCTTCAGAAATATATTCGACAATGCCTCGCACAAAACCAATCATGGGAGCCTCCAATTGTTTTCATCTTCTTTATCTTACACCAATCGAACATATGTTTCAAGAACTTTTTTTCTTTTGTATCTGAAAGACTACAAGGAAGCATACGAGGTGCACGGAAAACGTAAGGGCCCAGCTGATGGGATACGACATGTAAAGGCATTCCAGCGTATGAATGCTTTGGAATACCGTAAAGATCCAAATGACGCGGAACAGGCAGGCGCCTGTCAGGGAAACCAGCATTGGCATAATGCCGTAGCCCATGCCACGGATCGAGCCAACGATCACGTCCATCATGCCGCAAAGGCAATAGGTGGTACATATGACGCTCAGTCTCCTTACTCCATAAGAAATTGCCTCTGGATTATCCGTATAGAGCTTTAGCAGCGTTCCGCCAAAGAGATAAGCGCCATTACCGAGAATGAGTCCAACGCCAATCACGAGGACCTGACAGATCACAAGGATCTTTCCAATGCGGTCGAACTTCTTTGCACCGTAATTCTG
>JAFPRF010000183.1 GCA_017400965.1 Lachnospiraceae bacterium | reverse complement strand
TTAAAATGCACGGGCTCGCCCTGCTCCTGACTCGTCCAGAGGGACTTCTGCTTACGGCCAACGTTATGATGGATCACGGCATTGGCTGCATCCAGGATGTTTTGCGTTGAGCGGTAATTCTGTTCAAGTTTTACCACCGTGGCTTCCGGATAATGGAACTCAAAATCCAGAATGTTGCGAATGTTCGCGCCACGGAACTTATAGATACTCTGATCATCATCGCCCACCACGCAAAGATTCCGGTCTCTGTCTGCGAGCAGACGGATCAGCTCAAACTGCGCCGTGTTGGTGTCCTGATACTCATCCACCATAATATACTTAAAGCGGTCCTGATAGTACTTTAATACCTCGGGTTCCTGCTTAAAGAGTTCCACCGTCTTTACGATGATGTCATCGAAATCCAGCGCATTGCTAGCCTTCAGGCTTTCCTGATACTCACGATACACCTTTGCGATGGTGATCTTACGAAAGTCCCCCATGGTCTTTTGCTCATATTCATGAACGCTGATCAGCTCATCCTTTGCCGAAGAGATCGCGTTCATGAGCTGCCGCTCAGGGAGCTGCTTGGTATCGATATTTAGGCGCTTACATACGCCCTTCATGACGGTCTTTTGATCGTCCGTATCATAAATCGTAAAATTCGTTCCGAAGCCCAATCGATCGATATAACGCCTAAGAATTCTTACGCAGGTGGAATGGAAGGTGCTCACCCAGATTTGATCTGCGCCGAAGCCAACCAGCTTATCCACGCGCTCTCGCATCTCGCCTGCCGCCTTATTCGTAAAGGTGATGGCGAGGATGTTCCAAGGGTTGACGCCCTTCTCCTCGATCAGGTACACAATGCGATGGGTCAATACGCGGGTTTTTCCCGAGCCCGCACCGGCCAGGATCAGCAGCGGTCCTTCCGTCGTCTGTACCGCCTGAAATTGCTCTGGATTTAAAGAATCATAAATGCTCATAAACTATCCTATCTGATTACTTAAAAGTCTTTTGTACCCATTTCTTTAGGGTAAAGCAGCGCACGTTGGTCCACATACGATTGATGCGCTCATTCCCTTCTTTGTCAAAGCACGCCATAACTGCGCTGCGGCGCACCACGTCCTCACTGGGATACTGTGCGAAGAGCTGGCGTCTCGTCTGGTCCTCGGTGGTGAGGAGCACGGCGTCGCGATCCTCGCCAAAGAAGTACGAAATGTCATATTCCACGAGATCCTCTTCGTCCTCTTCCTCGGGATCTGCGCTGTAGGTATTCTCCACGAATTCAAAGACCTTGTCATCCTCTCCACCAGAGATCACGGAGGTGTAACCGATGTAGGTCATGTTACGTACGGCGCTCTCCGGCATGGACAGGTAATTGACAAACGCCTCCGCTGCCTGCTGTTTTCTCGCATCCTCGGAAAGTCCTTCCGTCAGAAGCACCCAACCGTCAAACCAAAGGTTCGTCGACTCCTCGGGCACGGCATAGCAAAGTTCAAAATCATCCTCTTCCGCCTGATCCATGGTATAAACGGCGTCGCCTGACCACTGCTGATTTGCAATGACCTTACCCGTTACCATGTCCGCCTTACCGGCATCCGTCTCGAAGGAGTATACGTTGTCCTTAATGTCACTTAAGATAGCCTGCACACGGTCCACGGTCTCCTGATCCGTGCGATTTAAGACTTCATAGAGCATGTCGCCGTAGCTATCGCTCTCCTGAAATCCCTGAGACATGATCACGTCGCGATAGCAAATGCTGACCGCGGAAAAATACGCGTCGCGCACACTGTCCTTGATCGTAATGCGGCGGCTCAAGTCCTCATCAAGCAATATGCTCCAGGAGTTCGCCTGCTCTGCAGTCACCTCTTCCGGATTGTAAACAATGCCAAGGGTTCCCCACATGTAACCGGCCGCATAATCATTGACGCTGAGTCCGTCAATGGACAAGGTCTCATATACCTGCGCGATATAGGGTGAAACGCCCTTTACGTAATAGTTTTCTTCCTTCTCGGGATCGCGGAATTCCTGCGAATACGGCGTCAACATCCCCTCTCGCAGCATCTTCATGATCATATACTCCGAGGGACAGGCGATATCATACACGTCTCCGATGGTCAGCTGGTTATACAACTCCTCATTGGTACCAAAGGTGGAGTATTCCACCTGTACTCTCTGCCCATAGGTCTCGTAATACCAATCCTCAAAATCCTCGTAGAGCGGTTTTTCGGGGCAAATGACCGTACCGTCTGAAAATTCTACGGCCTCCTCTTCGTCCCAGTCTCCCTCGTCGATGTATTCCTCCCAGTTGGCCACGCGAAGAACGATCACGTCGTCCTCCCCAGCTGCGCCGCAGCCGGAAAGTATCGTCGCAAGACCTAAGGCGCCTGCTACCGAAAGCACTCTTCCTAAACCTTTTTTTACTCTAAGTAAACTTTTCATGTTCTTCCTCATTAAGCCTTTTTACTCTTCTTCGCACCGATCAGATTCTTACCGCCAACATAAGCCACAACCACTAAAAAGATGATCGTGGAAAGCGCCCAGAGCGCCGTCTTGATCTGGGTCTGCGAACCTCTCGTCGCATTCACGACATAGGTACTGATGGTGTTAAAGGTTGCAGGCTTGGTATAGGTTGCAATGAAATAATCATCCAAGGAAAGGGTGATCGCCGTCATGAAGCCTGAGGTAATGCCCGGGATCAAATGCGGGATCGTCACTCGCCAGATGGCCATGGCCGGCGTACAGCCAAGGTCCAGCGCTGCCTCATAGAGCGAATGATCCATCTTCTTTAGTCTCGGCATCACGGAAAGGTACACAAAGGGCACGCAAAGCGTCGTCTGACCGATCACCAAGGGAATGAAGGTATCCTTGCGGATATGGAAAAAGGCGATCATGAGAATACAAACCGAGAAGCCCGTTACAACGTCCGCGTTGACCACGGGGATCTGGTTGCTCAGCTCAATGGCACCGCGCACCTTCTTATGGGAATAGTAGCTGCCGATGGCGCCCATAGTTCCAAGGACCGTGGAAAGAAAAGCCACGCCCAGTGCAAGGAGCAGCGTTCCAATGATCATCTCCACGAGCTCCGGCGTCGTAAAGAGCGTCACGTAATTGTCTACCGAAAATTCTCTCACCGTACCGATCATTGTGGCACTGGTGAAGCTATAAAATGCAAGGATAAGGATGGGTGCGTACAGGAATAACAGCACCAGCCAGATCCAGCCATTTCGAAGCACCTTATTCATCTGCCTGCCTCCTTCTACTTCAAATTGTTCCCTCTCTCATCCGTATCCTTCTCCGTGTAGCGATTTGAGATCGCCGTGATCACGCAGATAATGATGAGCAGGATGATCGAGATGACGGAGCCGTTGTTCCAATCGTACGCGCTAAAATAGCTGCCGATCAGGCTTCCCATGATGTAGGTACTGTTGTAGATCATGTCCAGTACCACGTAGTTCGTCATGGACGGCAGGAACACCATGGTCACGCCGCTGACAATACCAGGCACGGAAAGCGGCAGGATCACCTTTAGAAATACGTGCGACTTCTTTGCGCCCAGATCCTCCGCGGCCTCAATGTAGCTGTCATCGAGCTTCGTCAGCGTATTGTAAAGGGGCAGGATCATGAAGGGCAGGAAATCGTACACCATGCAAAGGATCGTATTGAAGAACTGATACTTTGCAAGATTCCCTTCAAAGAGGGTCAGGATTTCCTTCAGCGCCGTGATGCGCAGCGTAAAGTTGATCCACATTGGAAGCACGAATAATAGCAGAAGCGCCTCCGACGAACGCATCTTCGCCTTCGCCAAAATAAAGGCCGTTGGATACGCGATCAGCAGACAAATGACCGTCGTCAGCACCGCGATCACCGTACTGTACAGGAGCGTCCCAAGCATCTCTCCGCTTCGAAAGAATCCAACGTAATTTGTAAATGACAGCTTGCCCTCACTGTTGGTAAACGCGTAGTAGATCACGACAAGGAGGGGCAAGATCACGAAAAGAAATAGAAATATGGCATAGGGGATCGCCAATTGTTTTCTAGAGAAACGATATTTCAATGCTTCATCCTCCCGATTTACTTAGCAAGTTCAAACTGAAATTTCTCCAAAGGAACGCTCACGCTGACGTGATCGCCATGGTTCCAAAGATCGGCATCATTAACAATGTAATCCTCTTCGGATTTACTGCGCACGCGGTAGCGATAATAGTCATCCATGAAGATGAAGTTAAAGATCTCACCCTCGACAAAGCCAGCCTCAGCATCATCAGAAAGGTCACCGTCCTCAGGCAGGAAGGATGCAATGACCTTGCGGCCTTCCCATGCGATCTTTTCGCCCTTTACATCCGTTGGCGAATCCTCTCCGTCCTTCTCTGTTGCGCCGTCGAAAATGCGATTTGCCGCAACGCCTTCCAGTGCGAAATCCTCGAAGCGTACTGTAAAGCCCTTGCCGGCCTCGTACTCCTCGAGAACGCCCTCAAAGTGGTTGATGGAAGCATCGTAAGGAATGATGTGAATGCTGTCGGGCGCAAGGTCAATGCCCACCTTGTCACCGATATCAAAAGACTTCAAATTATGTACTTCGATCTCAGCGCGGTCCGTCTTGATCGCAGTCACGTAAAAGATGCCCTTAAAGTCGCAGGCAATGACCTCGCCCTGGATCTTCCCCTTTCCGGGCTCCGTGATCTCCACGTCCTCGGGACGCACCACGGCATCGATCATGGTATCTGCCGCATAATCATCGACGCACTCAAATACGGCGCCGCCAAACTCCACAAGCTTCTTGCCGACCATCTTGCCCTTAAAGATATTGCTCTCACCGATAAAGTCAGCGACAAAAAGGTTTTTGGGCTCGTTGTAGATATCCTCAGGCGTACCGATCTGTTGGATCTCGCCGTCTGACATGACAACGACCTTATCCGACATGGTCAGCGCCTCTTCCTGATCATGGGTAACGAAAATAAAGGTGATGCCGAGCTTTTTATGCATCTCCTTTAACTCGATCTGCATCTCCTTGCGCATCTTTGCGTCCAGTGCGCTCAAAGACTCATCGAGAAGCAGTACTTCAGGCTCGTTCACGATGGCGCGGGCGATGGCGATTCTCTGCTGCTGACCGCCGGAAAGCGTGCTGATGCTACGCTTCTCAAAGCCCTCAAGGTCAACCATCTCCAGAACCTTTTTCACCTTCTCGTCTTGGGTCTTTTGATCAACGCCCTTGATCTTCAGGCCGAAGGTAATGTTATCATATACGTTCAGATGCGGGAAAAGCGCATACTTCTGAAAGACCGTATTGATCGGTCTCTCATTGGGAGGCAGGTTCGTAATGTCCTTACCATCAAGGAGCAGCTCTCCGCTCGTCGGTTTGTCAAAGCCGCCGATCATGCGAAGGATCGTCGTCTTACCGCAACCGGACGGTCCAAGGAGCGTTACAAATTCGCCCTTTTTGATCTCTAAATTCAGATCTTCTATCAGCGTCACGCCATCCTTAAAGGTCTTCTTGACGTGCTTTAATTCGATCAGCGTATCCTGTTTCTTTTCCAATTCTTTTCCCTCCACTTTTCACATGGCAAAAAAATTTGCATCGAGCAATATTTTATCATGAATCCCCCCGTAATACAATGGAAATTTCAGAAAGTGAAATCTTTGAAATACATATTTACAACGCGTCCATTTCAAGGTAAAATATTGTTGTTTGTGAGAGCATTCGTGATTGGGGAGGTAAGACACTGATGGGTAAAAAAGCGACAAAAGCTGCTGACAACATGTATTACTTGGCGAGATGTGAAGCCGCTGAAAAGAATGATGATTTTTCCAGCCGTGAAAAGGCTGCTGAACTGATCGGCATCGACCGTACGCGCCTTGCCAGGATTGAGCTCGACGCGATCATGCCCTATCCCGAAGAGGTAAAGGCCATGGCCGAGGCCTATAATACGCCTGAGCTTTGCAACTCCTATTGCGCAAGGGAATGCCCCTTAGGCAAGGGCAACGTTCGCGAGGTTGAAATCGATGATTTCGACAGACTCGCTCTGAAGGTTTTGGGGTCCCTCAAGGACATCGAAAACATCCGTGCAACGCTGATCTCCATCTCTGAGGACGGCGTCGTTCAGGAGTGGGAAAAGGCTGATTTCCAAGGCATCCTCGATTCCTTAGATAAGATCAGTACCAACGCCAATGCCTTGAAGCTATGGGCCTTAAAGAACATCAAAATTAAAGAGTGACCGGCGGGTCACTCTTTTTTTATCCTCGTATTCTCTTTCATCTCCTTCGGTTTTGCTTCCTTGGGTTTTGCCTCTTTCCTAGGCTTTGGCTTCGCCGACAGATCCACTTTGGCGAGTTCGTCGATCATCTTCTCGATCATGAGCTTCTTTACGTACACGTCATAGCTCAGCATGCAGATAAAGGCGAACTTACGAAGGAATTCCTTGCCGCTTTCCGGCGCATCCCCAAAGGTCTCTTCCGCTTCCTTGTACTTCTTGATCACGTCGAGCTTTAGGCCCTCGAGCTGTCCCTTTTCGAGCTCTACCACTTCGCGGTAGATGCTTTCAAGGTCGAAGGACTTACCGCAGTCAAAGTATTCCTTGGTCACGGGCTCTAAGAGCTTTTGGATGTCTCCGATGGAAAGGATCCCCTTGTAATAATAAATAAAGATCAGGAGCAAAATGTGCTCCTTCGAGTACTTCTTTTTGATCGGCGGCGGGATCAGGTCGTTCTTCGCGTAGTTGTTGATCATGGTCTTCGTCATGATCCTTCCGTCGCCGGGATTACGTACCGTCGAGCGAAGACGCTTATCCAAAAAGCCTGTCACCTGGTCCATGTATAGGTCAATACCCGGAATGTCCTCCGGTTCAATATAGCTGATTCTCTCCAAGCTGGCAAGTATGCTGCCAAGCAGGTCATCTCCACTAATCGTCATTTCGATTGCCTCCCCTGCCGATTATACAGTAATCATTATATAGTATTCAAAACGACGTGGCAAGATTTGTTTTTCTTTTGTCAAAAAGATTTCTGCTTTACTTTCAGACTTTAATATGCTAAAATACAGTTATGTAAAACTTTACAGTATAAAAGTAGAGTCTCGGAGGAATCATCATGAATAAAAAAATCAAAACAGAAGCAGTTGATTCTTTATTTGACGCCATTCTGACCCTGAAGGACAGAAATGAGTGCTACGCCTTCTTCGAAGACCTCTGCACCGTAAACGAGCTATTA
This sequence comes from Lachnospiraceae bacterium, assembly GCA_017400965.1. Lineage (GTDB taxonomy): Bacteria > Bacillota > Clostridia > Lachnospirales > Lachnospiraceae > Acetatifactor. The sequence continues at coordinate 9,391 of JAFPRF010000183.1, read as the reverse complement.
TCGCTCTCTCAGCGCTTTGAGGTTGCTTCCATGCTTCGTGATAAGAAGACTTATCTGGACATTGCGGAAAAGACGGGCGCTTCTACTGCCACCATCAGCCGCGTCAATCGCTCCTTGAATTACGGGAACGACGGCTATGAGCTGGTCTTCAACAGACTTTGATCATCCCTTGATGTCAACCGTATCTAGCGGATTAACGTACTCACCATCCTGGATGATCTGATAACCCACTTCCATTCCATCTTCGTTAATTAGGAATATCGGCGTTCCTCGGAACACTTCATCACCCTGTTTCACGACAGGGTTACTTTTATTTCTGTAAATGGTCACGTACCCATTTCCATGATCCACCCAAACGTTATGTCCGTAAATAATGTCATCGGTCACGTCCGTCACGATGCCCATGGCCGTCGCGATCACAATGGAGCCGGCATTGGTCGTGATCTTCGCTACGGGGCGATCCACGCCCTGTTTTTCGATCGCAGAGGCAGATCCGTTGATGGGGAAGCCCTCCGGAATACTCAGCTTTTCATATTGCTGCGTCATGCGCTTCTCGTTCTCAAGCTTCTCGTTCAGGTTCGTCGAAAGCACTTGTACTTCATTCTCTAGCGCCTCGATCTGCTGCGTTAAACTCAGCTCCTTCGCTTCCATGTCGGCCTTTACCTTTTCGTTTTCCTTGGCAAGTACTTCCATGGCGCGAAGCTGCTGATTGCTCTTATTGATCGCTGCCGCCCAGATGTTCTCCTCATAAACGAGATATCCTAGCAATGCCCCAAAAGCCGCAAACAAAACAATCACAATTAAGCCCAAGACCCAGGTTCGGATCTTGAACTGTCTGACGTTTGCATCCACGGCGTCTGAAGTCACGATGATGACGTGATTTCGTCGCTTCGGCTTGTTTTCTCCCATCGGTAAACCTCCCGGTGTTTAATACCCCAAAAACCCTCTAAATTTATTTTTCGGCAAATTCCTTACATTCGTTTAGAACGCGCTTCCAGTCGAGCTTTCCGCCAAAAAGATCCAGCGCGCTTCCCACCGTCACGTTTAGTCTCCCCTGCCCCAATTGCCCGAGGAGTCTGACGTCTTCATATTCATGCACGCCGCCTGCGTAGGTCACGGGAATCCCTTTGAATTTCCCGAGCGTTTCAGCCAGCTGCGTTTCAATTCCGTTATTTTTCCCTTCCACGTCCACGGCATGGATCAGAAACTCCGCACAGTAATTTGAGAGTCTCCAAAGAAGCTCTTCCGTCACCTTTTCTTCCGTCAGCTTCTGCCAGCGGTCCGTAACGACAAAGTAGTCGTCTCCCACTCTGCGGCAGCTCACGTCCAGCACCAGATGCTCTTTGCCAACGGCTCGGTCCATCTCATATAATCGTTCGAATAAGATCCGTCCATTTTGGAACACGTAGGAAGTCACGATCACGTGTGATGCGCCTGCGTTTAAGAATTCATTCGCGTTCGAGCTGTTAATGCCGCCGCCCACCTGAAGTCCGCCTGGATATGCCTTGAGAGCCTTCATGGCCTGGGCCTTGGTTGCCTCATAATATTCGCTGTCCGCGCTGTTTAAGAGGATCACGTGACCACCCTTGATCCCTGCCTCTTGATAGAGCTTCGCGTAATAGTCAGCAGATTTGGAGGCCACAAAATTCTCCGTTGCCTGGTCTCCCGCATCCTTTAGGCTCGCGCCTACAATTTGCTTTACCTTTCCGTTATGAATGTCGATGCAAGGACGAAATTCCATAAAACGCATCCTTCCTATATCAGTTTCCAAATTTAAAACTATTATACATACAAATCAAAAAATATACAAGAAAAATCGAGGTCACGGAGAAACCATGGCCTCGAAATCTGTTTGTTTATGAAAGGCTGGCGTCGATGACGTCACTCATCTGATAAAAGCCAGGGCCCTTACCAGCGAGGAATTTCGCAGCCTGAACGGCGCCCTTACCAAACACTGCCTTGGAATATGCAGTGTGACTAAAGGTGATCACTTCATCCTCACCAGCGAAGATCACGTCATGATCTCCAACGATGGTACCGCCGCGAACGGCACTGATGCCGATCTCCTTCTTCGGCCGTCTCTCTCTCCTTCCGCTTCTGTCAAAGACATACTCATACTCATTGCCGAGCTCATCGTTGATGGAATCCGCCAGTGCGAGCGCCGTACCGCTGGGAGCATCCAGCTTTAAGTTGTGGTGCTTCTCCACGATCTCGATGTCAAAGCCTGCAGGCGCCAAAATGTCCGCAGCATCCTTCAGCATCTTTAAGAGCAGGTTAATGCCAAGAGACATGTTGGCGGACTTCAGGATCGCCACCTTCTTCGATGCCTCGTTTACCTTCTCCAAATGCTCCTTGGTAAGACCCGTGGTGCAGAGCACGCAAGGGAGATTCTTCTCCACGCAGTAGTCCAGCATGTCCTCAAGTCCGGTCAATCCAGAAAAATCGATCAGGGCATCTGCCTCTACGTTACAATCGCGAAGGTCCTTAAATACGGGATAGGAATTGTGTCCGTCATCCCAAAGATCAATTCCCGCAACGATTTCAGCGTCAGCATCATCCTTGACGATCTTGCTGATGCTCTGGCCCATCTTTCCGTTGCAGCCGCGCATGATAATTCTAACCATTAGCGTATCCTCACTTTCCCCAATGAATTACAGGATGCCGTACTCCTGCATGGACTTGCGAAGTCTCTCCTCGTTCTTCGGCTCGATTTCGGACAGAGGCATGCGCAGAGGGCCAGCCTCGAAACCGATCAGGGATACGGCCTTCTTTACAGGGATCGGGTTTACTTCGCAGAACAGGGAACCGATCAGGTCAATTGCCTGGAGCTGAAGCTTGCAAGCCTCCTGTACGTTGCCCTCGAGGTACTTCGCGCAAATGTCATGAGTCTGGCGAGGTGCCACGTTGGACAGCACGGAGATAACGCCGAGGCCGCCCAGGGACATGATGGGAACGATCTGATCATCATTGCCGGAGTAAATGTCTACGCATCCCTTAGCCTTTGCAGCAAGGGTACCGATCTGGCTGATGTTGCCGCTCGCTTCCTTTACGCCAACGATGTTCTTAACTTCGGTGCAAAGGCGAACGATCGTGTCGGGAAGCAGGTTGCATCCGGTTCTGCCAGGTACGTTGTACAAAATAATGGGAATCTTTACGCTGTCAGCGATGGCCTTGAAATGTGCGAACAGGCCATTCTGGGTTGCCTTATTGTAATAAGGGGTTACGAGAAGCAGTCCGTCAACGCCATACTTTTCAGCTTCCGTGGAAAGATAAATTGCGGTCTCGGTGGAGTTGGAACCCGTACCAGCGATCACGGGGATTCTCTTATTTACCACCTCTGCGCAATACTTGATCACGTCGAGATGCTCTTCATGAGAAAGGGTGGAAGCCTCACCGGTGGTACCACATACAACGATCGCGTCGGTACCGTTCTCGATCTGGAACTCGATCAGCTTCTTAAACTCCTCATAGTTTACGCTCCCATCTGCATGCATGGGGGTTACGATTGCTACTGCTGCTCCTTTGAAAATTGCCATGTTTTTTCCTCCTTCGAATTGAAACAAAAAAATACCCTGCGAACGCAGGGCGCCGACAGGGTAAATAAACACGATTCTTTATCTGACCCGATAGCGCCCCATCCGCGGTTGCGGATGACAGTCATGCGGCTCTTAACCTCATGCCCAAGGCCTAGGCCCTCAGGAGACCTACCCTTTCGGCACTCTTTCCTTTCCCCCATCTTCGTCTGCGCCTGCCGCATCGGAAGGAGTACTGATAAAGAATGCAACCTCTATCATCAATTTATCGTATGATAACACCTATGGGAGAAGATGTCAATCCCATATCTTGAATTTAATGGTATCGATCTTTGATACCTCATCTGCCTTAAAGCAGATCTCGTCCTCGAGATGAATGCCCGTCAGGATCAGGCTCGTCTCCTCGCGGGAATCGATCAGGTTTATCAGCTCTTCCTTAGTTACGATCCCGTTCTCGATAAGGCCAAGCACCTCGTCCAGGATCAGCAGGTCACACTGCCCTGTTCCAAGCACCTTGTTCGCATAGGCGAGGCCATTGCGAATGTTTCTTGTCTCCTCCTGCTTTTGCTCCTCTGTGAGATTATCGAAGCTCTCATCCGACTTTTCGAAGCAAAACAGCATGATCTCGGGCTCTAAGCGTTTTACAAATTCTGAACCCTTCAGGCCCTTTCCCTTCAGGAACTGTATGATCACGACGCGCTGCCCGGCATCCGCTGCCTGTAAGGCTCTACCGATGGCTGCGGAGGTTTTTCCTCTGCCGTCGCCCGTAAATATCGTTACTAAACCTTTGTCCATGATTCCTCTCATTTCTGCTTTTGGGCACTTTTTCCAAATGTTTTTCCCATTATAGCAGAACATTGGTGAGAATGCAAGGTTTTGCATGATTACCTTATTTTATGCTTGAAACGAAAAAAATTTGGTGCTATAATGCAATAGTTTGAGAAAAAGTCCGTTTTTTTCGTGTTTTTATGTGTTTAGGTTAGGAAAGGAATCCCCTATGAAGCAAAAAAGAGAAGACGTAAGAAACATAGCGATCATCGCCCACGTTGACCATGGTAAGACGACTCTGGTTGACGAGCTCTTAAAGCAGAGCGGTGTCTTCCGCGCAGGCCAGGAGGTTGCAGAGCGCGTCATGGACTCGAACGACATCGAGCGTGAGCGTGGCATCACCATCCTGAGCAAGAATACCGCAGTTACCTACAAGGGTACCAAGATCAACATTATCGACACCCCTGGCCACGCTGATTTCGGCGGCGAGGTGGAGCGCGTACTGAAGATGGTTAATGGTGTTATCCTTGTTGTAGATGCTTTCGAGGGTGCCATGCCCCAGACGAAGTTCGTGCTTCGTAAGGCACTGGAGCTGAAGCTCCCCGTGATCGTTTGCATTAATAAGATCGACCGTCCCGAGGCGCGTCCTGATGAGGTTGTGGAGGAAGTATTGGAGCTGTTCCTTGAGCTTGACGCAGATGATGCGCAGCTGGATTGCCCCTTCGTCTTCGCTTCCGCTAAGGCCGGTATCGCTTCCCTGGAAGCTGAGACCCCCGGCACCAGCATGGAGCCCCTGTTCGAGACGATCCTGAATTACATTCCCGCACCCGAAGGTGATCCTGATGCAGGTACGCAGGTACTCATCAGCACCATCGATTACAATGAGTACGTCGGCCGTATCGGCGTTGGTAAGGTGGATAACGGAACCATCAAGGTAAACCAGGAGGTTGTGATCTGCAACCATCATGAGCCCGACAAGCAGACCAAGGTAAAGGTCAGCAAGCTCTATGAGTTTGATGGTCTTAATAAGGTTGAAGTGAAGGAAGCAGGCATCGGTTCCATCGTGGCCATCTCCGGCATCACCGACATCCACATCGGCGATACGCTCTGCTCTCCCGATGCTGTTGCGCCGATCCCCTTCCAGAAGATCAGTGAGCCGACCATCGCCATGCATTTCATGGTGAATGACTCCCCTCTCGCAGGTCAGGAAGGCAAGTACGTAACGAGCCGTCATCTGCGCGAGCGTCTCTTTAGGGAGCTGAACACGGACGTATCCCTTCGCGTTGAGGAGACCGAGGATACGGATTGCTTTAAGGTAAGTGGCCGTGGCGAGCTGCATCTGTCCGTTCTGATCGAGAACATGCGCCGTGAAGGCTTTGAGTTCGCAGTAAGTAAGGCAGAGGTGCTTTATCATCATGACGAAAACGGAAAGCTCCTCGAGCCCATGGAGCTGGCATACATCGACGTGCCCAATGATTACGCAGGCGCCGTGATTGAAAAGCTCGGTCAGCGTAAGGGCGAGCTTCGCAACATGGGTGCGATCTCCGGCGGCACTTATACGAGACTGGAGTTCTCCATTCCTGCCAGAGGCCTGATCGGTTATCGCGGTGAGTTTCTCACGGATACCAAGGGTAACGGTATTTTGAACACGGTATTTGACGATTACGCACCTTATAAGGGTGACATTCAGTATCGTAAGCAGGGAAGCCTGATCGCTTTCGAGGCAGGAGAAGCCATCACCTATGGTCTGTTCAATGCGCAGGAGCGTGGTCTTCTGTTCATCAGCCCCGGTGAAAAGGTTTACTCGGGCATGGTTGTTGGCCAGACGGGCCGCAGCGAGGACATTGAGATCAATGTCTGCAAGAAGAAGCAGCTGACGAATACGCGCTCCTCTTCCGCTGACGAAGCTCTGCGTCTTGTTCCGCCGAAGATCCTGTCCCTGGAGCAGGCTTTGGACTTCATCGACACGGACGAGCTTCTCGAGGTTACGCCCAAGAATCTGCGCATCCGCAAGAAGATCCTCGACCCCACGCTCCGCAAACGTGCAAGCTTTAAGAAATAAAGCTTCTTTGCTGCTACCCTTTACGTTGGGGAAGCCCTCGGGGCGACGATTTGCGTCTCTTTCTGGTAGACTTTTGACCCAGAAAGAGACGCAAATCCTTCCCCTCGAGGTAACAAAAAGCCACAAATATTAAAAAGACTACCTAATACGCTGTTATAGCGAAGCTAGGTAGTCTTTTTAATTCCGCCAATCTGTTAAAAGCTACCATATTGGGGCAATTGAGCTTTCCATGTTGCTTTGGAGCTTTGGAGCGCTTCTAAAAAGCTACCTATTAGGCAGATTGCACGCTCTGTGTTGCTTTTCGTCTTTGGTATGTCTCAAAAAAGCAACATATTCGGAGTCTATTCACTTCTATGTTGTCTTTATGTTTTTGCGGATGGATGATGCAAGGTTCTTGGAGTAGTATTCTGCCAGATAGCAGGTGTAGCCAATGAAAATACAGATCACAGCTTCGATTAGGAAAAATACCAGATGAGAATTCGTTATCCGAAACACGAGGTTTTTTGTTAGGTCGTAGACAAAGAGGTGGGTGAGCCACATATAGACGGAAAGGTGGCCTAGGCGTTCGAGGAGGGCTCCAAGAAGGCCGGGGATGGATTGGCCAGAGGGCATTCTTTTATAGAATAGCAGGATGAGGCCGAGGGCAAAGATGGGGACAAGAAGAAAGTCCGTGCGTGCGTAGGATGGTGCATCGGCGAGACAGATGCGAAGGCCGGCGACAAAGACGCATAGAAGGATGGCAATAAGAATCTGGATGGCGCGATGCATGTCGTTTAGTTTGCTAAAGTAGGTTTCAAAGACGTGGAATTTCGAAGTAAAGTAGCCCATGAAAAAGACGAGGACAAAGGCGATGCGGATGGTGTCGAGGGTGAGTTTTAGGCTCTCTCTCACCGCAGGGATGGCTACGGAAAGGGCCAGCCAAAGGAGGCCTGCGGTGATGAGAATGGCGTATACAATCTTAAAAAGGCCTTTGTATCTCATGGGTTCGCTTTTCTTCGAGAAAGTCAAAAAGAATGTATGAACAAGGATCAAAAGTAGCATGAAAATGACGTATTCCTGCACGTACCAAAAGGCGCCGTTGTAGGAATCGCTGAGGCAAAAGAAATTGAGGAAGAATTCACCAGGTTCAAAGGTGCGTTTTCCCATGGAGAAAAAGACGCCCATGAAGATGAGGAGGACGATCCAGTAGCGGATGAGGAGGCCTAAAATCTGCGTAAAGCAGCGTTTTACGCAGGCGCTGGCCGATTTGTTTTCAAGGACGCGATACATGCCGTAGCCGCTGACAAAAGCAAAGAGTCCCACGCAGATCTTACCAAACCAGGCAATGCGGATCACAATGTCGGAATTCCAAAAGCGCAGACTCTCCCCATAGACGGAAAGGTCATTGAAGAAATGATGGTAGATCATCAAAAGGACCGCGATGCCCTGCAGCATCGCGGATTCCTGTTTGGAGATTCCCTGTGATTCTTTTTTTGTCATGATTTGCATTGCCATAATTTTTCCTTAACTAGCGATATTCCCGAAGCAAGTATAAGAAGCCAAAAAGTCTCGCGGATTCGACGAACATGCCGCCCTGGAATTTCACAAAGACGGTGGTCACCTGCTCTCCTTCTACTTCGCGGTGCTCTAAGCTCTTTTCAATGAGTTCCTTCGAAAGGGGAAGCTCAACCACGTACTCTTCGTCTTTGCCTGTGTAATGGAGGCGTTTGTTGAAGATTTCCTCATCACCAACACTGATGCGAAGAAGCTTTCCGTTATCCTCGCGAAGGAAATGGAGTTCAAGAACGTGATCCTTTCCTGCTTCCGCCTTCATGTGATAGCCAAAGGTACCGCGGGGCGTAGCATGACGGGTCGTGCCCTGTTCAGTGCTGCCGATGGAGCCTGTGTCTTCCATGGCATGAAGTGCGTCCACCTCATACTGGCCATAGCCGGGCTGTACGGTATCGAGAATGTTCTCTCTTCTCTTTTCTTCGAGCTCGCGCTTTCTGCGAATGGCCTCCGCATCTTCAGTCTCGCCCGTCTGGTCCAGCAAATACCAATAGATGCCATAGCGCTCGCGGGTCTTTAAGTAATGCGGGCTAAAGGTCAGCGCCTGGTCCGTTCCTTTCAGTGCAAAGGTAAGGCCTTCCTTTCGTACAAGATGCTGCGCGATATTCGTTACGAAATCTTCCCTGCTTCCCTCAAGCACGGTCAGATACTCGCTCTTTACGATCTTATTTGAAGGGATCGTTACGTCCACGCCAGTCTTGGAATCGATCATGTTCTCGGTGCCAAGGTCTGCGGAAAGAAGAAGTGGTCCGTACTGGAATGCAACCACGTTATCGCAATCAGGAAGTCCAGCGGCGCGAACCTGATAGTCGAAGGTCACCTTAATCTGATCATTATTCTTCCAGGTGCCGCCAAACACGTAATAGCCGTCCACAAATTCCATGGAAACAGGGCTTCCAGCGCTTGCTACCACCGTCATTCTTTCTGCCCAATCAGGTCTGCGGATCTTGATCTTCGCGGTTACTTCGCTAGGTCCATTGCCCTCGAAATCTTCAAAGAGCTTAACCGTAAACTCTGCGGTATTCTCCATGGGAACGTTCGTCTTCTGAATAAGGCCAAGTCCCAACTTTTCGTCCATCACCTGGGAACTGAGGAACAGGTTTACAATGATGCCGTCCTCGTCATGGAAATACACGCTGTCATTTAACTTCGTGAAGTTCTCCATGCCGCTTCCGGTGCAGCACCAGAACTTATCGAAGGGCGTACCATACACCTTAAAGAATCCGGTTGCCATGGGTTGGAAATACATGGTCATGCCCGTCTCAGGATTCTGTGAGGACAGGATCGCGTTGATCAGCGTATTTTCATAATACTCTGCATACTTTTTCTTACCCGTGATCATGAAAAGCTTCCGGGTCATCTTCAGCATGTTGTAGGTATTACAGGTTTCGTTATTGCAGTTGGTGCGCTCGGCGTCGAGAATATAGTCCTCGCCGAAGTGCTCCCACTCGCTGTTGCCGCCAGTCACGTAAGTGTGGCG
>JAFPRF010000182.1 GCA_017400965.1 Lachnospiraceae bacterium | reverse complement strand
TTTGCGAAAACCTTGGTTAGATAATCTTCCGTCAAGTATTTCTCGTACGCCTTCAGATTCGGATATTCCACGCCATTGATGATCAGCGTATCGTACTGTTGCAGTCCACGCAGACGCTTTGCCGTAACGATTTTTTCGATATTCCTCGTCACCTTCGATGCAACGTAAGCCTGAATTGTCTTTGCATCCGCGTTACGAACGTCGCGCTGGTAAATTGTCTGCTCGAGGCTCTCCAATACGCGTCTGATCATCGTCCAAGACTTCTCTGCCGGCATCGAATGCGCATATTCGAAAAGGCCCACCGCATTGCTGACGTAAGGCATGTCATAATAGCAATAGGAATCCGACTTTTCCTGTCTTAAGATTTCAGGCAGCGCTAAAACAGCCTTATTCTCCTCGATCCACTTGATCTGCTCGTAAAGCTTCTCACCATCTTCATGAAAGGCATATTTACGGAAAAACGTGCTCGCACCATCCATGCAAAGGAGCGTCGTTGCATTTGACCCAGCCGAATAATCGCGAATGATCGACACATTCTGATTGATCTTTAAGTAGTTTGCGACATAATCCCGATTGGAATCCGAAAAATACATCTCGAGGAAGTTAAGGCGCTCTTTTGGATCAAGGTGCGGCAATAAATTCAGGTAACTCTCCTCTTCACGCGTTGCATCGGCTTTTCTAGCCTTGACGATCATGGACAGAACAAGCATGAGAAGCAGAGGCAAAATCAGATAAACCAGCACCATGATGGCGTTTGCCGAGAACATGCCGCCCTCTTGGAAGGTCAGCATGGCGGTGCTCTCCTTGATGCCGTTTTGCGTAAAGAGCGCGATAAAGATATCCTTCCAAGTGATTTCCTCACCGAAGGAGCTTAGGTAAATGCCAAAGAAATAATAGGAAAGCAGGTAGCCGAGCCACATAAGGATCGTACTGCCAATGAGCTTTAGCTTGCTGATCTTTTGAAAAATGTCCTTGAAATTCCAAGTCAATGCCCATGCGAATTGCAGCAGTACCGCTTCGATCTTTTCGTTAAAGATCGAGGCTACCGCGCGAATGGACTTCTTGACCAGGGTGCGGAACAGGAAGATCGCCAGGAGCGCTACGAGTGCCACGCCCGCGATCACAAGATAAAAGACGGCCGTCTTTTGGGAAACCTCGGCGTGTGTATCCGTGAGGGACATGACCGCAAAGATCAGGCCCACACATACCACGTCCAAATAACGATCCACGATCACCGTGGAAAGTCCCAAAGAAACGCCGTTTTTCATTTTCTTCCCGGAGTACCAGGCCCTGAAAAGGTCGCCCAGCTTAAAAGGAAGCACGTAATTTAAGAGATAAGAGATAGACAGGCCTCGGATCAGCCGCGGTCTGTCTGGTCTCTCGTAGATATCAATGAATAATTCCCAACGCAGGACGCGGATCAAATGTGCAATACATATGAGAATCACTGCGCCTGCCAAATACAGTATTGCCATTAAATCAGCATCTCCAACCGTTTATCGCTTATCGCCTCGTCATATTCCGCGGGCGTGCCGAACGAAATGTGCTCCGAAATGCGGAAGGTTTTTAAGGTTTCACCCTTCTTCACCATCTCGTTATAAATGCCGCTGACGAAGAATTCCTTGTAGGAACAGTTCTCAAGGTAGGTATCCGTCGCCTCGTTAAAAATGTCCTTGTTGCGCACGTAATAAGCGCCGCAGATGGCCTCGTTGCTGACAACCACCTTCTCGATCGTTCCAGTCACTTTACCGTTTTCATCAAACTTTACGTAACTGAAATTCGGGCTGTCGGACTCGAAGGTCAGGAGCGCGCCATCGATGTTTTTGAATTCTGCCTTTTTGCAGAACTCATAAAAATCAGGGGACAAAAAGGCATGATCACAGTCATTGAACAGAATCGGCAGATCGTCTTCTATCAGCTTTAGGCCCTCCCGACAAGTAAGTACCGCGCCAGGCAATACTTCAGGGATCACCTGCAGCTTCGCATTCGGATAATATTCCTTGATCTTTTGATCGATCGCGAAACGGTCAATATGATCCTGCAATACCACAAAAGTGATGTCTTCCACGTCCACAAATTTCACGATGGACTGCGTTGCCCAATAAAAGAAAGGCTTCCCCTGCAACTCGATCAGCGGCTTCGGCACGTTAAATCCCTTATTTCCGAATCTCGTTCCACCGCCGCCCATCGGCATGACTAAATGTATCTTCTGCATCGTATCCCCCCGGATATCATTAATTCTTAAAGCTATGGATCGGCGCAGGAATTCTGCCGCCTCTGTTCACGAACGCATCGCATGAGAACTGATTGACCGGCATGATCGGCGCGTAACCGAGCAGTCCACCAAACTCAACCTTCTCTCCTACGCCCTTTCCGATCACGGGAATGATTCTCACGGCCGTGGTCTTCTGGTTCACCATACCAATTGCCATCTCATCTGCAATGATACCCGAAATCGTCGTTGCCTTCGTATCTCCGGGAATCGCGATCATGTCAAGGCCTACGGAACATACGCAGGTCATGGCCTCGAGCTTTTCTAAGGTGAGTGCCCCTGCCGTCACTGCGTCGATCATGCCCTGATCCTCGCTGACAGGAATGAACGCTCCGGAAAGGCCGCCCACGTAAGAAGAAGCCATAACGCCGCCCTTCTTTACCTGGTCGTTCAAGAGTGCCAACGCAGCCGTCGTACCGGGCGCACCCGCGTACTCCAGACCGATCTCACATAGAATGTCTGCTACGGAATCGCCAACCGCAGGGGTCGGTGCCAAAGACAGATCCACTATGCCAAAAGGAACGCCAAGCATCTTGCTCGCTTCCTGCGCTACCAACTGACCAACACGGGTTACCTTGAAGGCGGTCTTCTTGATGGTCTCGCAAAGTACCTCAAAGTTCTCGCCGCGCACCTTCTCCAAAGCAGTTTTTACAACGCCAGGGCCGCTGACGCCGACGTTAATGATCTTATCCGCTTCAGTTACGCCATGGAATGCGCCAGCCATGAACGGGTTGTCATCCGGTGTGTTACAGAATACCACGAGCTTTGCGCATCCGAGGGAATCCTGCTCCTTCGTGAACTCCGCGGTCTCCTTAACCATCTCGCCCATGAGCTTTACGGCGTCCATGTTGATACCGGTACGGGTGCTGCCAAGGTTTACGGAACTACATACGCGCTCGGTCGTGGACAGAGCCAAAGGAATGGAACGGATCAGCAGCTCGTCGGCAGCAGTCATGCCTTTACTTACCAGCGCGGAATAACCGCCGATGAAGTTCACGCCTACTTCCTTTGCAACCTTATCCAGCGTCTGCGCAATCGTCGCGAAATCTTCCTTCGTCTTACATGCAGCGCCTCCGATCAGCGCGATGGGTGTCACGGAAATTCTCTTATTGACGATGGGGATACCGAACTCGCGGGAAATCTCCTCGCCTGTCTTCACGAGATCCTTCGCCGCCTCATAAATC
>JAFPRF010000181.1 GCA_017400965.1 Lachnospiraceae bacterium | reverse complement strand
CCCGTGGGACCTTCTGAAGGGAACCTTCAATACTGCCTGTACACCATGGAGGTCAATTTCGAGGGAAATGCTGAGAGAATGTCCAACATCTCTGCAGAGTTGGCACAGGAAGTCTTGGAGACCTGTATCAAATTGCGTGGTGCGGCAGATTTTCACAAGGCGATGGATGAGATCATTGTTGACATCCGAGAGCTTTGCAAGGCAGAAAATACCAGTATTTTACTTCTTGATACCTATGAGAAGAAGATGGAGATCCTATGCGATTCCTTTATGGAGGATACGAACATCGTATCTCTGCGAGGAAGACTGAATGAAGAGTTTTATAACATTGTCCTGAGCTGGGAGAACCTGATCGGTAGCAGTGACTGCGTGATCGCAAAGAACGAGCATGACATGGAATTCGTTAAGGAGAAGGACCGCGTTTGGTATGATTCGCTTCATTCATCGGGTGTCAAGAACGTGGTATTGTTCCCCTTAAAGAATCGTGAGGAGCTTTTGGGATACATCTGGGCCGTAAACTTCGATGCTGAGATGGCACCCAAAATTAAAGAAACGCTTGGTCTGACGACCTTTATCCTGGGCTCTGAGATCGCAAACCATATGCTTTTGGACAGGCTGAGCATCTTAAGCTCGAAGGACATGCTGACGGGAGTACTCAACCGTAACGAGATGAACAATCGCGTGGACACGCTGAGCGATTTCTCGAAGGAAGCTGGAAAGAGCGTAGGCGTTGTATTTGCCGACTTAAATGGCTTAAAGACTATTAATGATGAATTAGGGCATGCCGCTGGTGATGCACTCCTTAAGGACGCTGCAAAGGCGCTGGAAGAGGTCTTCGCCGCGGATTGTATCTACCGCGCTGGCGGTGATGAATTCACGGTGATCCAGATCGGCGTGACGGAAGATGAACTGAAAGCGAAGGTGGCGCAGCTTCGCGAAGTAGAAAAGAAGTATGAACGCGTAAGATTCGCCATCGGTTATTACGTGGAAGATACCTTCCAACAGGTAAGAAACGCACTGAAGATCGCAGATCGCAAGATGTACGACGATAAGAAAATGTACTATGAGGCACATCCGGAACTCAAGAGGCGCTTGCAGTAGGCTACGGCAGAAAGGAAAAATATGACAACAGTAAGGCTTGGAAGAACTGGCATCGAGGTGGAAAAGAACGCGTTTGGAGCGCTCCCTGTACAGAGAGTCACCGTAGAAGAGGCAGTGCGTCTCCTGCGGAAGGCCTATGACGGCGGCATGCGCTTCTTTGACACGGCACGCTTTTACACAGACAGTGAGGTAAAGCTCGGCGAAGCCTTTGATGGCATGCGTGAAAAGGTCTACATAGCGACAAAGACTGGCGCAACGACCGCTGAACAGTTCTGGAAAGACCTAAACATTTCCCTTGGAAATCTGCGAACTTCTTATGTGGATCTTTATCAGTTTCATAATCCCGCTTTTTGCCCGAAGCCTGGCGATGGTAGCGGACTTTATGAAGCGATGCTGGAAGCAAAGGAAAAAGGCATGGTGCGCCACATTGGCATCACAAACCATCGCCTGAACATCGCCATGGAAGCCATCGAGAGCGGCCTCTATGAAACCTTACAGTTCCCGTTTTGTTATCTCAGCACGGAAAAGGATCTAGAGCTTGTAGAGGCTTGTAAGAAGGCGGACATGGGCTTTATCGCCATGAAGGCACTCTCTGGCGGGCTTATCACGAATTCTGCTGCTGCCTATGCCTATCTGGCACAATTTGAAAACGTTCTTCCCATCTGGGGCATTCAAAGAGAGCGAGAGCTAGATGAATTCTTATCTTACATCCAGAATCCGCCGACTATGACGGAAGAGCTGAAGGCGATCATCGAGCATGACAGGGCAGAGCTTCTTGGAGAATTCTGCAGAGGATGTGGTTATTGCATGCCTTGTCCCGTTGGCATCGAGATCAACAATGCGGCCCGCATGAGTCTGATGCTGCGACGTGCGCCTTCAAAAAATTGGCT
>JAFPRF010000180.1 GCA_017400965.1 Lachnospiraceae bacterium | reverse complement strand
TTGGGAGAGCCCTATGCGAGCTTTTTCTTAGACGAGATATGAGGGGATCAGAATGACGAGGGAGACGGACCACCAAATCCAAGAATACATTGAATATCTGCTTCAGAATTCCGACGCGGAGCATCCGATGTGGAACAAGGAACTCGTGCGCAGCGGAAAGCAGAATAAATGGAATTACATTGACGGCTGTATGATCACGGCGATCCTCGCGCTTTACGAGATCACGGGTGACGAGCAGTACTTTACGTTTGCAAAGTGCTTCGTGGATGCCTTTGTGCAGGAGGACGGCACGATCCGCACTTATGACGTCAAGGAGTATAATCTCGACAACATCAACACGGCGAGCAACCTCTTTTTCCTGTATGACAAGACGGGAGAGGAGAAGTATAAAAAGGCGCTGGACCTTGTAAGAAGTCAGCTCGATGACATGCCGCGCACCAAGGAGGGAAGCTTTTGGCATAAGGCCATTTACCCGAACCAGGTGTGGCTCGACGGCCTTTACATGGCAGAGCCCTTTTACATGCACTATGAGACGGCCTTTCGTAAGATGGGCAATTCACAGGACGTCCTTAAGCAATTTCAGAATGTGGAAAAGCACATGAAGGATCCTGCGACGGGACTTTATTATCATGGCTATGACGAGAGCCGCGAGATGTATTGGGCAAATCCTGAGACGGGTTGCAGCGCGAACTTTTGGCTGCGTTCCATCGGATGGTTTACGCTGGCCCTCGTAGAGACGGCACAGGCAACGGATGAGACGCTCTATTTCGAAAAGCGTTATTTCCAAAAGCTTTTGGAGAATCTGATCGACGCGCTGATCCCTTATCAGGATGAGAGTGGCATGTTCTATCAGGTGGTAAACCGCGCGGACGCACAGGGGAATTACTTAGAGACCTCTGGCACGGCGCTGATCGCCTATGCGATCCTGAAGGCAGTGCGACTTGGCTTTTTGATGCCGCGCTACCGCGTGATCGGAGAGAAGGCCTTCCAGGGAATCGCTGATAAATATCTTTCCAAGAATGAAGATGGAACCTTAAAGCTCTCCGGCATCTGCCTGGTGGCAGGCCTTGGCGGCAAAACGCACCGCGACGGATCCCTGGAGTATTACCTTAGCGAACCTGTTGTGGAGAACGAAGCCAAGGGCGTTGCACCTTTCTTGCTTGCATACACGGAGATGTTGAGGATAGAAAAATGAGTTTTGAAATCACGGACATTTTCTGCAGAAGCGTGACGATCGAAAGAGAAAACGCATCGCAGTATGAGACAACAGAAGAATGCAAGATCCTTCTAAACGGCAAGGAAGTTGCCGCGACGAAGAAAAATGTTTTTACGATCGATGGCCTGCTGCCGGATACGCAGTATACCATCTCCGTCGATGCATGTGAAAAATCCTTCGTGACAAAGCACGAAAGCTTCCTGCTGAATGTCAAGGACTTTGGCGCCGTGGGCGATGGCACCCATAACGATACCGCCTCCCTGCAGGCGGCGATCGCGGCATGCCCCAAGGACGGCACCGTATGGCTCCCGAAGGGAACCTATTTCAGCGGCCCTTTATTTCTAAAAAGTGATATAACGCTTTGGATCGACGAGGACGCAACGCTTCTTGGCGATCCTGACAGGGCCCATTATCCTAAGCTACCCGGCGTGGTTCGCCATCTCTATAACAACGAAAAGGAATACCCGATCGCGTCTTGGGAGGGAAATCCTTTGGAGTGCTTTGCATCCCTGATCACAGGCATTGGCGTATCGAACGTTGACATTATCGGAAAGGGAACCATCGATGGCAACGCGGACGCGGGAGATTGGTGGATCGACGTACGAAAGAAGCGCGGTGCATGGCGCCCTAGAACCGTATTCTTTTCGGGTTGCGAGCATATCCGCATGCAGTCCCTGACGATTCGAAAATCGCCCTCTTGGACGATCCATCCCTATTACTGCGACCATATGCGCTTTTTGGATATAAGCATCTGGAACCCCGAGGAGCAGCCCAATACGGACGGCATCGATCCCGAGAGCTGCGAGGATCTCCTCATGCTGGGCGTTCGGATCTCCGTTGGAGATGACTGCGTCGCCATTAAGAGCGGAAAGCTTTACATGGCGACCTATCACTATAAGCAAACCCGTGACATCGAGATCCGCAACTGCTTGTTTGAAAAGGGTCACGGCTCCGTGACCATCGGTTCAGAGATCGCAGGCGGCGTGGAGAACGTGCATGTTTCGAAATGCATTTTCCGCGGTACCGACAGAGGCGTTCGCTTCAAGAGCAGACGCGGACGCGGCGAGAGAGCCGTGATCACGGGAATGCTTTTCGAGAACCTTCGTATGGAACGCGTGCTCATGCCAATCACGGTCAACATGTTTTATTTCTGCGATCCGGACGGACACACGCCCTACGTGCAAAGCCAGGAATACCTGCCCGTAGATTACCGCACGCCGAAGATCGGAAGGATCGTTCTTCGAAACTCGCAGTGTCTGGACGTCAACGCAAGCTTCGTTTGTGCCTACGGCCTGCCGGAAGCACCGA
>JAFPRF010000179.1 GCA_017400965.1 Lachnospiraceae bacterium | reverse complement strand
CTCCTGAACGCGCTCTATCAAAGAAAGAATACCATCGTCACCAAGGACCAACTCTTTGACGAGGTGTGGGGCGATACTTTCTACAGTGATGGTACGCTCAACGTGCACGTGCGAAAGCTTCGCGAAAAATTGGAGGAGGATCCCAATAACCCGAAGTACATCAAGACCATTTGGGGTACGGGATATATTTTGGAGGTATGAAAAGCGTCAAAAAGATACTTATCACCTATACCGCGCTGATGCTTGCGGCGCTTGGCGTCTTGTACCTGGGATTTCAGAAGGCCATGCTGAAGGTGGAGGCTCTGCCGTCCTATACCGACGAGGAGCTTCGCCTGTATCGTAAGATCTGGAACGCCATGAATGAGAGCATGTTCCAAAACAGGCAGACCATGTTCCTCTACGTATTCCTATTTTGGCTGGCAATCCTGATCCTGGGGTATACCTTTTTATTTGTGACCTATTGGACGCTGGTAAAGCCCGTGCGCGAGATGGAAAAGTACGCGACGGAGATCGCAAAGGGAAATCTCGACGTAGAGCTGCCCATGCATAAGAATAATCTGTTCGGCTCCTTTACGGAGAGCTTTAGCCTCATGCGCGAGGAACTCAAGGCTTCAAGGCAGCGCGAGATCGCGGCGGAGAAGGCAAAGCGGGAGATGGTGGCGGAGCATTCTCATGACTTAAAAACGCCCGTGGCCACGATCCAGGCGACCTGCGAGGTCTTGGAGGTCAAGCAGCGAAAACGCTTAGAAACGCTGACGGAGGAAGAGGCCAAAAAAGATGCGGAGAGTACGCTGGAAAAGATCGGCGTGATCCATAATAAAACACAGATGATCGGGCAACTCGTGGGTAATGTCTTCCGCGCAACCCTTGACGACATGGAAGAGATCAAGGTCGAGACGAGCGAGGTACCCTCTGGCATGATCACGGGATTCTTCCAAAACCTAAAGGAATACGGCAACATCATTTTGGAGAATGCCATTCAGGAGTGTCTGGTTCGGATCGATCCGCTCCGCATGGAGCAGGTCATCGACAACATTGTTGGCAACGCCTATAAATATGCGGGCACGGACGTACGCGTTCGGTTTGATGAGGTGGAGATCGAATTGCAGAAGCGGGAGCGCTTTATCAAGATCACGATCCGCGATGAAGGTCCCGGCGTTCCGGAAAGCGACCTGCCGCTCGTTACGGAGAAGTTTTACCGCGGGAGCGATACCAAGGCGCAGCCGGGTTATGGCCTTGGCCTGTATCTGGTAAAGACCTACATGGAACGGCAGGGCGGCGGCATGGAGTATTATAATGATAATGGTTTCGTCGTGGAGCTACTAGTAAAGAAGGTATAATGACAGGGCGGCAGCGTTTGCACGTTACCGCCCTTTATCGTGGACTTATTTCTTCTTGCATTCGTAGTTTCCAAAGCGTATGATGGGAAGGACAGCAAGGTAACAGCCAGCAAAGAAAGGAGCAGTAAAATGGCAGATTCTGCAAGAAATCGCGCCAATGGGTTTGAAACCTTAAATGGCGGGAAGAACAATTTTCAAAATTTCACAAAGGGCATGCCGAAGGGCACGGGGGACGGATCAGGTTTTAAGTTCCTCGGCGTGGTCGGGCTTATTATTTTACTGATCGTGGTTGCGTTTAATTCCGCCTATAAGATCGGTGAGCAAGAGCAGGGCGTACTGGTGACCTTTGGTAAGGCGCAGGCCGTAACGGACCCTGGACTTCACTTTAAGATCCCCTTTGTACAAAGCATCAAGAAGGTCAATACGACCATTCAGGGGTTCTCTATCGGATACGACATGAACTCCAACGTAACGAATGAGAGTGAGTCTTTGATGATCACTTCAGATTACAATTTCGTCAACGTGGACTTCTTCGTGGAGTTCCGCTACAGCGATCCCGTGAAGGCACTGTATGCCTCCAAGAATCCCGTGGAAATCCTTCGAAACATTAGTAAGAGCTGCATCCGTACCGTGATCAGCGCATATCCCGTAGACGCCGTACTGACCACCGGAAAGGGTGAGATCCAGTCCTCCATCAAGGAGCGCATCGTTGCAGATCTTGAGAAGCAGGACATCGGCGTACAGCTCGTGAACATTACAATCCAGGATTCCGAGCCCCCTACCAGCGACATTATGGAAGCCTTCAAGGCCGTGGAAACTGCGAAGCAGGGCAAGGAGACTTCCCTGAACAACGCGAACAAGTATCGCAATGAGCAGATCCCTTCCGCGCAGGCGAGAGCAGACGGCATCATCAAGGATGCCGAGGCGAAAAAGACCGAGCGCATCAACGAAGCAACCGCACAGGTGGCTAGATTCAATGCCATGTATGAGGAGTATACCAAGAACCCTCTGATGACCAAGAAGCGTATGTTCTATGAGACCATGGAGGAGGTACTTCCTTCCCTCAAGGTGATCATCGAGAGCGAGGATGGACAGACACAGACGATTCTGCCCTTAGAGTCCTTCGCGGACGTCACCGTATCTGGAACGAGTGCGCAGTAAACCACCGAAAATCGATTGCTCCGGCGCGGCCGGAAGAAAGAGAGACATTATGAAAACAGGAAAGAAAGTTTTGATCGCGGTCATCATCGTGATCTTATGCATGATCAGCTCGTCCTGCTTTGTTATAACGAATGAAAACCAGTACAGCCTGGTAAGACAGTTTGGCAGGATCGACCACATTGTAAAAGAGGCGGGAATCAGCTATCGCATTCCCTTTATCCAGACGGTGGATACGCTGCCGAAGCAAACGCTTCTGTATGACCTGTCCCCCTCTGACGTCATCACCAGCGATAAGAAGACCATGATCTGCGACTCCTATGTTTTATGGGAGATTTCAGATCCTCTAAAATTCGCGCAAACCTTAAACTGCTCCATCGCAAACGCAGAGAGCAGACTTGACATTACCGTTTACAACTCCACGAAGAACGTGATCTCCGCAACCAGTCAGGACGAGGTGATCTCGGGCCGTGACGGCACCCTTTCCGCAGCGATCATCGAGAACATCGGCAATTCCCTGGATCAGTACGGCATCACGCTTTGCGACTTCCAGATCAAGCAATTAGACCTGCCTGATGACAACAAGGCAGCCGTTTATGAGCGCATGATCTCCGAGCGTAACAACATCGCAGCGCAGTATTCCGCAGAGGGTAGCTCCGAGGCGCAGAAGATCATGAACACCACCGACAAGGAAGTGACCGTGATGCTCTCCGACGCAGAGAAGGACGCTGAGATCCTGATCGCAGAGGGCGAGGCAGAGTACATGAAGATTCTTTCGGAAGCTTACGCCGATGAAGGACGTCAGGAGTTCTACGTATTCGTAAGAAGCCTGGATGCGCTCAAGTCCTCCATGAAGGGCACCAATAAGACCATCATCCTTTCCGGAGACAGCCCTATTGCACAGATTTTTTACGGAAACTAAATCTTTGGAATTCGCAGAACTTTGACCTAAAAACGTCGTCTATAGGTACATAGGAGGGCGAAAACCATGAAAATTTTTCAGACGATTTTGACATTGATCGCGGCATTGGGCATGCTTGCTACGCCGGCAGCGGATCGCAATACCATTGACGAGAAGTACTTTGCAGTACTGCACGGCGGCGTGGGCGAGCGGACCTACGAGACTTATGTGTATAAGACGGACAAAGGATACAAGTACGTCAATGTGACCTCTACGACCGTGTCCTGGGGTTCGCCCCAGTGGAAGCACGAAGTCAATAAACGCGGCACGGCATCAACGAGAGAGCAGATCGCGGAGATTGCTGCAAAGCACGGCGCCACCGGATATTGTACCTACTTTAAGGATTATCAGAATACACATTCCATTCAAGAGTTTATCGATGGACCGAAGTATTCGGAGAAATATCTAGTCGGGTTTGACTTTGGCGGAAGCAGCTGGGGAGATTATTATCAGTGTATTAGCGCAGGGATCGTGATCTGCACAAATGGCGAGCTTCAGGTGACCATGCCGACCAAGGTCGAAAATTATAACGTAACGGATCCGCAGATCATCGGCACCTTTCAATTAACGGAAAAGCAATACCGCAATATAGAAAAGGCGCTTGATAAGGAGAAACTCTTTACGATCGATCCCGAGCCGGATGATAGAGTTTGCGACGGCTATAGCATTAAGCTACTCTTGTATGATGAAAATGATAAAGTTCTGCGCAATTGCGGAGGCTACATGCCCCAGAACGAGTACCTCATGGATACTTATCACTTGATCATGGACAATATCCCTTCCGATGAGATCGCAGGGCTATGGGCACGGCAGATCGAGTTTCTTCGGGGGCAGGACGACAGATTCTATGGCGTGGAATAAAACTTTATGATACAATGGTTTTATATTTTCAAGGCGAGGTATAAAACATGATACTGTTAGTGGTGGACATACAAAAAGGGATCACGGACGAGAGGCTCTATGATTACGAAGGATTTCTGCAGAGAGTGACACAACTTATCGCGGCGGCAAGAAAGAGTCATGCGGAGGTGATTTTCGTCCAGCATGATGACGGACCGGGAAGCGGATTCTCCGAGGGAGACACCGATTTCGAGATCGCAGATCAGGTAGCGCCGCTCCCTGAAGAAAAGGTCTTTGTGAAGACGGCGAACAGTTGCTTTAGCAATGCAGAGTTCGCCGCATATCTGGATGAGAAAAAAGATAAACAGCTGATGGTCATCGGTCTGCAGACGAACTTTTGTATTGACGCGACCGTGAAATCCGCCTTCGAACGAGGCTATCAGGTCATCATTCCCCAAGGCACCAATTCCACGATGGGGAATGATTACATGAACGCTGAGACAACCTTCAAGTATTACAACGAGATGATGTGGCCTGAGCGTTTCGCGAAGATCGTCTCCATGGAGGAGGCGCTGGCAGCCTTTCCCGATAAGGGATTTGAGGATTCCGTAGGAAATTTCTTAAAGGGCGTTGGCCGATTTACAAAAGATTTTGCGACGACGGTCTCAAATAAAGTGATGCCAGGTGTCGATAAAGTAGTTGCAGCCATCGATCAAAAGGCACAGCAGGCGATCCGCCAGTCCATCGAACAAAATCCAGGGCACTTGTCCCTGACGGTGGAAGATCTAAAGGCAGAGAAAAAGGATTCCTATCGGGCGTTCAATAACCGAAAGGAAATGAAGTATCAGATCCGTAAGGTGCTCCGCAAGGGAAAGACGGTCTATGCCGTACATGACCTCGTTGGCAGAGAGGTCGGGAGCGTTCGCGATACCAAGCTCGCCCTCGGTAAGGCTCTGCCTCTGGATAATGGGAAACGGACCTTTGAACTGTATCAGGGTGAGGAACAGATTGGAGAGGTGCACGGGAAGGGCTCAGGCCTGATCAAGGTCACGCTCCACGTACCGGGAAAGACCCTGATCGGGAATGCGCAGGAGATGGAGTTTTGGGTGATCGGTGAAGCTGGAGAAGTTGCCCTAAGCGTTAGCCGTAAAGCATGTGATAATTCGCAGAATGCCTATCTGTTAGAGGTGGCAGATCCCAAGACGGAGCTACAGTGCCTACTGATCAGCGCGGCGGTCAATTTGGCCGGAAACGCTGACGAGGAAAAATAAATTT
>JAFPRF010000178.1 GCA_017400965.1 Lachnospiraceae bacterium | reverse complement strand
TTGGGCTATGGGTAGTGACTATGTTTACATAGATTCAGACGGGAAAATCTATTACGAGGGTGAGATGGAGAGTCCCTTGTGGAGCCCATCGGGTCCAAGTGATGAAAATTACACAGGAAAACAGTTTACGGAAGAAGAACTGACTGAGTTCCTCAGTATAGATAAAGTCGATGAGGACAGGCAGAAAGAGATACTCCGTAAAAAGGGTATAAAATTAGGGAAATATTGATGTAAAAAGCTCTTTGGCTCATAAAGCCAGAGGGCTTTTATATTGGATTATTTGGTGTGGTAGCGAAAACAATACTGTGGTATAATGTATTAGGCAATGCGTTTCTGATCATGATTGTAGGGACATATATATGAGAGTATTACGGACCATACGCAATTATTTCTTCTATTGCGGAATTGAGAAAGATGAATATAATGCGATAAAGAAGGACGCGTATGTGTCGAATTTTGACGTGTGGCGGATATTGCATTTCCTGATGGCGGCGGTGTTTGGATGCTTATACGTAGGCTCTTTGTTCTATGACCTGATGAAGGCAAACGGAGCGCTGTATATGTTCGCGTTCGCCTATTCGGTGATTGCCATTATCTGTTTCTACATACTGAAGAAGGATTCCATAGCTGCACAATTGCTGATTTATTTATCGATTTCCATGCTGTTTTTGTTTGGCTGCATTCTTTCCAGTAAAAGACCGGACATACCTGGAGTGACATTCATTGCCTTTTTGCTGATCATGCCGATGTTTATGATCGATAAGCCATTTTTCATGGCAATTGAGCTTAGCGTGGCTTCCACCGTATACTTGCTGTGGTCTCATACCGTAAAGCAGCACGATGCTTGGGTGCTTGATTTTGGTAACGTGATTCCTTTTACGATTATTGGAATTTTCCTGAACGTCATCGCGAATTCATTACGCATCAAGGAGTTTGTACTGACAAGAGAGATCAACATACAGAAGGACACGGATGAGCTGACGGGCTTGAAAAACAAGGGAGCGATGACCAGAGAGATCAATCAGTTCCTGACGGACTCCAAAGCGGATAAAGCATTGCTGTTTGTGATCGATATTGATCGCTTCAAGTCGATCAACGATACATATGGACATGATGCCGGAGATGACGCGATCTGTCAGCTAGGCAGCGTTCTGGGCGGGATGTTTACCAAAGATGAGATCGTCGGCCGATTTGGCGGAGATGAATTCATTGTATTTATCAAGAATGCGGATGATCCGGACGTTGCCGTCAAGATCGCTAGCGACATTGTCAAAGGCGTGTCGGAAAAGGTTGTTCTGACCAATAGCGGACAGAAGATCAGCCTGAGCATTGGCATTGCGATCTATCACGGCAACGAAACGAACTATTCTGCCTTATTCAAAAAAGCGGATATTGCGCTCTACGAAGCGAAGGCAGATAAGGAAAACAGATATCATCTTTACAAAGAAAATTAGGACTGCTTATGGCGGCTGAGCTCGGTGAGCTCGCCGAGGCGGATGCCCATGGTTTTCTCGAGCTTGTCATGCATGCCAGGCACGGAGCCAGCGAGCTCTAAGAAGCGGGAGCGCTTCAGGGAGATTAAGAGAGAAGGCTCAACCGTGCGCACTGTTGCGGTACGGGGAACATTTGACAAAAGCGCGATCTCGCCGAAAAAGTCACCGTCCTCGAGAATCTTAACGCGTTTATCCTTGTCATCGATTCTTTTTAGGATCTCAACGCGTCCACGAACGATAATGTAGAACAGATCACCCTCGTCGCCCTCGTGAATGATCGTGCTTGCGGCAGGGTAATTGGCTGAACTGAAGCTCTTACACAGCTCTGCTAAGGAACCTACGGGGAATCCGCTGAAAAGATCGATCTTGGAAAGTCTTTCCGGCGTGATGGTAGCGCTGGATAAGTCATCCGTAACGGTAAATCCACTTTGCTTTTCGAAAAGCTGCGCATACATTCCCTTGAGCGCCATGAGAGAGGCGTGGGTTCCGCTCTCTACGACATGCCCTTCGGAAACAACGTAAATGCAGTCATAGCCAGAGATGACCGAAAGTCTGTGCGTTACGTTAACGATCGCGGTGCCGCGGCCTGGAAGGCGCGAAATGGCGTCATTAACAGCGCGTTCAGCAACGGGATCAAGCGAGGAGGTCGCTTCGTCAAGGATGAGGAAGCGAGGGTTCCTTAAAAGGGTTCTGGCAAGGGAGAGACGCTGTCTTTGGCCACCAGATAAAGATCTGCCGCCGTTTTGCACCTGACAGGAGAATCCGCCGGGCAGGCTAAGAACAAAGTCTGCAGCAGCATCCTTTACTGCCTCGACCATCTCACCGTAGGTGGCATCGGGTTTAGCTGCCAAAAGGTTGTTTAAGATGGTATCATTAAAGAGAATGGTCTCCTGCGGAACGATGCCAACGGCCTGATGAAGAGATCGCAGATCGATCTGTTTATAGTCTTTATCGTCCGCCATGACGGTTCCTTCATCGGGATCATAAAAACGCATGAGAAGGCTCGCAATCGTACTTTTTCCGCTGCCGCTCGGACCAACAATGGCAACGGATTTTCCGGCGGGAACCTTGAGCGAAATGTCCTTCAAAACGGGCTTTTCCGGATCGTAGCCGAAGGTAAGGGCCTCCATGGACAGCTCCATCAGAGGATCGGGTACAGGCTCGGCATTCTGGTCATTGGAGATGCCCGGTTTTTTCGCAAAGAACAACTCGAGATTATGAATGCAGACCTTACACTCCACAAGCGACGGGATGATCGCAATGAGTGCGAAGACCGCCGAACTCAGCGCGGAGAAGAGGCTGTTAAAGGACACAAGGGAACCGACTGTCAGGCTGCCGGAGAAGACCCAAAAGGCGCCGAGACAGATGATCAGGATGCTGAAGAACTCGATCAAGCCGCCAGAGGCAACGGTCAGGCAACCATTGATGAACATGGAGCGAAGCGTGAGCTTCTCGTGCTTTTTATTTTCGCGTTCGTAGTCAGTTGCGGTGCGCTCCTGGAGGTCAAATGCCTTGATGGAAGGCTGGTTATGAACGTCTTCCATGAGCAGGTTGGTGAGCAGGCCGGCCTGATCCTTGAGATCCTTGATCGCTGCGCGGGACTTTCTTCCAAGGATGAGGAGCACGGCGGCACTCATGAGCAGCGCGCCGATGCTGATCAGGGCAAGGCGGAAATCCAAGAGAAAGATGAGTACAAAGTTGATGATGATTTTCGCGATTCCGGTTATAAAAGAGGGGATCGTCACGCTGGTCAGGGTCTGCACGGCGGCCATGTCGGTGGAGAATCTACCGATCAGATACGCCGTATGCAGGTCGGAAAAATCGCGAAGCGAAAGCTCCTGAAGGTGCGTAAAGCATCGACGACGTGAGTCCGTCACCGTTCTGGAAGAGAAGACCGCAGTCAGGTAGCGGCGCAGAATGTCACTGAATTTCGCCAAAAGGATACCGAAAAGCATAAACAGGATCACTTTCAGCAGTAATGAGCCGTCCTTGGGCTCGATGGCATCATCCAGAAGGTATTTCATGGCGAGCGACATGATACTGGTGAACGCGATGTCGATCAAGCCAAAGAAATACGAGGCAAACGCATAACGCTTATTATGTAAATGAAAACTTTTTATCGCAGATAATAGTTCCTTAAATTCTTTCATGTTTGAATGACCTTTTACCCGATTTGAAGTATAAAACCATAACATTATAAGTATAACGTGAATTGGCGCTTCGGAAAACAATATTCTTAATAAAATTCTTAGAATTTTTTAAAAGGAATTTTCATAATCTTTCTTTATCATGGATTTGTAACTGGATCACTCGGGAGTGAAAACGAATCGCAGGAGGAAGACAAGATGGAAAAGATTTTAGATACCGGGAAGGGAAGAGGACTTGATGCATTTACGCTGAAACTGATCGCCTTATGTTTCATGATACTGGATCATCTCCACACGCATCTATGGTTTTATGGCTCATGGCCGCAGTGGCTTTCCCTGATCACGCGGTTTGTATCGCCTCTGTTTTTATATTTGATGGTAGAGGGATTTTATTATACAAGAAGCCGTAAGAAATATCTGATCAGGCTTTCAGTGGCTGCACTGATCATGATGTGCGGTAACGTCATCCTCAATCTGCTATTCCATAATGTCAGCTCATCGACAGGGAAGTTTACTTATTTTTCGTTGACTGGTCCCAATAATATCTTTCTCACGTTGGCGCTTTTGTTTGCCCTGGTTTGGTGTCTGGAAAACATAAAGTGTCGAAAGAGCATACCACTCAACATTTTGTTGGCGCTTTTCGTCGCCTTTTTGTGTTTATTCGCGGAAGGTGGGCCGTATATGCTGCCAATCGCCGTGATCGTGTGGTTTTTCCATGGGAAAAAGTCCCTGCAGTGCATCTTCATTGGAGCATACTGTGTTGCTTTGCTGATACATACGCTCATGTCTTATGTGGGAGGCTCAAGCTTTTACAGTTATCTGTGTTTTGATAATGAATGGGCCATGCTCCTTGTT
>JAFPRF010000024.1 GCA_017400965.1 Lachnospiraceae bacterium | reverse complement strand
GATCGTGACTTTACGCTGATCGTGATCTCGGACCTTCCCGTGGAAGAGATGGTGAAGGCCATTCAGGGCATTTCCGAGATCGAACAGGTTACAGGCGGCGTATTAGTTCTTCCTGGTGATGCACCGGCACCTGCCGAGGCGCAAACGGTAAGTGCTAGCCCGGCACCTGCTACGACTGTAGCTCCTGCATCGCCGCAACCGGCAGCAATGCCAGAAGCACCGAAGACTCAGAGCGCGGAAGCTGGCGAAAAGAAAGCAACGGCCGTGAAGCACGTGGCGAATAAGACGATCCGCGTGGACATTGAAAAGCTGGATGAGTTGATGAATCTGGTCAGTGAACTGATCATAGCAAAGAACTCCATCGTTTCTGCAACGCAGACTGGTCAAGGCAATTCAAAATCGGCGATCAAGGATAATATCGAATACTTAGAGCGCGTCACAACAAACTTGCATGAATCCGTCATGAAGGTACGAATGGTGCCTATCGAGACGGTAACGAATAAATTCCCCCGCATGATGCGTGATCTTTCCAAAAAGCTTGGAAAGCGCATGGAACTATACATGACGGGTGAAGAGACAGAGCTTGACCGTACGGTTGTGGATGAACTCGGCGATCCTTTGATGCATCTGCTTCGTAACTCCGCAGACCATGGTCTGGAGTCCGAAGAGGTCCGCATTCAGCGCGGCAAGAATCCTGTCGGCAGCGTATTTCTGGATGCTTATCAGGTGGGGAATAACGTTGTGATCGAGGTCCGAGACGACGGCAACGGCATCGACGTGGAAGCGGTCAAGAAAAAGGCCATTGAGCGTGGTACGATCACTGCAGAGCAGGCTGAGACCATGACGGACAAGGAGATCATTCATCTCTTGTTCCTGCCGAGCTTCTCAACGGCGAAGCAGGTAACGGACGTCTCCGGACGAGGCGTGGGACTCGACGTGGTTAAGGCGAAGATCGAATCCCTGAGCGGCGAAGTGGAAGTGAAGAGCAAGCTCGGTGAAGGAAGTAGCTGGATCATTCGTCTGCCCATGACGCTGGCCATCATTCAGACCCTCATGGTAGGCGTTGGCGGCGAAAAATATGCGATCCCGCTGAGTTCCATTCAAAGCATTGAAACGATCCATCACAGCCAGCTGAAGACCGTGCAAAACAAGGAAGTCATCAACCTACGTGGCAGCGTCTTCCCTCTGGTACGACTTTATGAAGTACTTGAGTGCGAGGGTAACCGCATCCCTGAAGAAGAGATGACGGTTGTTGTCGTAAAGAAGGGCGAGAAATGCGCCGGACTTGTGATCGATGAGCTGATCGGTCAGCTCGAGATCGTGATCAAACCTCTTGGCAAATACAGTAAGCAGTGCAAATTCATTAGCGGTGCAACCATCTTAGGAAACGGAGAAGTCGCGTTGATCCTCGATGCGAATGCGCTGATCTAAAGGAGGGCTGAATATGGACGCCGTACCTGAAAAGAAAAAAGAGGAACAGGTAGAAAAGAGTCAATACATCGTCATTCAGCTCGGCAGTGAGCAGTATGGCATTGACGTCCGCTATGTGGACAATATCGTTCGCATGCAAAAGATCACAAGAGTTCCGAAGATGCCGAAGTACCTCGTTGGAATCATCAATCTGCGAGGCGAGGTGCTTCCAGTCATGAGTCTGCGGCTGAAGATGGGGCTTGAGCGGGACGTGTATGAGAAAAAGACCCGTATCATCGTCCTGAAGACGCAGTCGGAAGGGAACCTGGGCGTGATCGTCGACGAGGTGAAGGAGGT
Organism: Lachnospiraceae bacterium; assembly: GCA_017400965.1. GTDB lineage: Bacteria > Bacillota > Clostridia > Lachnospirales > Lachnospiraceae > Acetatifactor. The sequence continues at coordinate 6,314 of JAFPRF010000024.1, read as the reverse complement.
TGTCACCTTGGAGAGCAAACAGGTGGATAAGGTAGATGATTTAAAGCTTGAAGGGAAGACTTACGTCTCCGGCGTGGGAAAGCGCGAGAATGGCGACATCATTTCGCTCCTCGATCTTTCCGTGATCACGCTAGAGGAGAATGCATAAAATCTCCAAGGACGGGAGAAGACTATGAGTAACGTCAGCTTAGAAAGAATCTCAGACGTCTACTGCGACGTACTGAAAGAAATCGGAAATATTGGCGCAGGCAATGCGATGACCGCGCTGTCGACCATGCTGCAATGCAAGGTGGACATGCGCGTGCCGAAGGTATGCCTCTTAAATTTCCAAGACGTGGGAACCATCATGGGCGGCGAGGAGCAGCTCATGGCGTGCGTGCTGCTTGGCGTGGACGGTGACGTCTCGGGCATGATGATGTTCATGATCGAATTCAGCAACGCAAAGCATTTGATCGCAAAGCTTCTTGGAACGCAATCCGAAGGGGAGTTCACCGAGATGGAGAGCTCAGCGCTGCAGGAGGTGGGCAACATCATCACCGGAGCCTATCTGAACGCGCTTGCATCCTTTACTGGCATGAAAATCATTTCTTTGCCGCCGCAGATGACGGTGGACATGGCGGGCGCGATCTTAAGCGTTCCCGCGATCGAGTTCGGAAAACTCGGAGACAAGCTCCTTCTCATCCAGACGCAGTTCTTTGATGAGATCGAGATCAACGGATATTTCATTTTGATCCCTGACGTGGATTCGTATTTAAGGATTCTTTCCTCGTTGGGACTCCCCGTGGACGGACTTGTGGAGTAACGGGAACTAACATATACGAAGAAACTTGGGGATAAGCCAATGAGTGAGATCATAAAAGTGGGTATGGCGGACCTAAAGGTCGCCTCATCCCCCGATGGCCTGACCACCTTGGGACTGGGAAGCTGCGTCGCCGTGGCGCTGCGCGATCCCGTGGTAAAGGTTGGCGGCATGGTCCATATCATGTTGCCAGACAGTACCGCATTCCATGGACAGCACAACAATCCGGCGAAATTCGCGGATACCGGAATCGCGGAATTGATCAGACGGATGGAGGCCAACGGGGCCAGAAAAACGAGATTAACTGCAAAGCTTGCCGGCGGCGCAACGATGTTCCAGGTGACGAATAAGAGTGACTGGGGGCAGATCGGCGACCGCAACGTGGATGCTTGCAAGAAAATATTAAAGGATTTGCGAATTCCGATCCTCGCGGAGAGTACAAGGGAGAATTACGGAAGAACCGTGACGTTTTACCCGGAGACGGGCGAATATCACGTAAAGGCAGTAGGAAGACCGCTACAAGTGATCTAAACTGCAGGAACAAGTTGGAATTGCAGGTGTGATTTGATGGACGATATTGAAAGAAAAAAACTCTTAGATGAATATGGTGCCACAAAATCGCAAAAGCTCCGAGAAACGATCATCTTGGAATATGCCCACCTTGTGAAGCTTGTGGCAGGAAGACTTTCCATGTATCTCGGATATAACGTGGAATACGACGATCTGGTCAGCTATGGCATCTTTGGCCTGATCGATGCGATAGACAAATTCGATTATGACGGCGACGTGAAGTTTGAGACCTATGCAAGTCTGCGCATTCGAGGTGCGATCTTGGATCACATCCGAAAGATGGACTGGATCCCGCGCACGATCCGTCAGCGCCAAAAGAAGATCAACATGGTCGAAAAGGCGTTGGAGCAGGCGAAGGGCAGAGCCGCCACGGATGAAGAAATGGCGGAAGCTCTGGGAATCAGCGTTGGCGAGTATATCGAGTGGCAGTCCCAGATGAAAGTGACTGGTCTTGTCTCTTTGAATGAATACATGGAGAGCGGCAGCGACGTAAGCCAAGACTCTGGTCAAGGGACAACCTCAAGGTTTGAAAGCCCGGAGGAGAGCTTTGAAAAGAAGGAACTTGCGAAGGCACTCAGCGATGCCATGGCGCTACTCACCGATAAGGAGCAAAAGATCATCACACTCTATTACTTCGAGGACTTGACGCTGAAAGAGATCAGCAACGTGCTAGACGTATCGATCTCCCGCGTATCGCAGCTGCACACCCGCGCGCTTGCCAAAATGCGCGACACCATGGGCAGCTACATGGGATTATTATTAAAGGATTAAGTAAAGCTTAGGAGAATGGAAAAATGAATTCTGTCATCATTATGTCAGTGGTATTACTAGTTGTTGGAGCGATTTGCTTTATCGTTAGCTTCATCATTCCGAGCAAAGAAGAGCCGAAGGGCATTGACGAGGAAGAGGCGAAGCAGCAGATTCATGATCTGATCGAGAAGCAAGTGAATGACCTCCATGACCCGATGAAGGAGCTGGCAAATAATTACGTGAATTTCGCTTATGATGGTGCGCTGAATAAGCTCGATGACGCTGCAAACGAGAAGATGTTCGAGATCACGACTTTTTCTGACACGGTCATGCGTGAGATCAAGAAAGAGGAAGAGGACGTAATGCAGCTCCATCAGGCAGTGAAGGATGAGCATGAAAACCTTCAGAAGACGGCGGAGGCAGCAAGCAAGGCTGCCAGGGCAATGCGTGAGAGCATTGAGAGAATTCAGGGCATGAGACCCGTGGAAGTATCCTATGGGAACGGAAGCGTAAAGATCGCACCAATGGCATCAAAGTTGAGCGAGAAGAAGTAGGAAAGCTTAGGAGACGGGTGAAAGATGCAAAACAATAAAAACTTATTATTCAAATATTACCTACGCGGCGTAGGAACAGGCCTCGCGATCGCCGTATTACTGTTGGCGGTGGCGGGTGCGGGTAAGATGCCAAGCGACTCCGGAAAAGAAGTGGTTGTCATCGATGAGAGTAAGGGGTCTTCGGAACCTTCGCAATCAAGTTCGGAAACGGAGTCTACAACGGAAACCTCGGAATACGTAGATCCCACTGAGACGGATGAGACGAAAGAAAGCACGGATAGTTCTCAGAGTACGGAGCCTAGCGAATCCGTAGATCCTACGGAAAACTATGGCACGGACGAAACCGATCCTTCAGAAAGTACTGATCCAACAGACAGCACGGATCCGACGGAAACATCCGAGAGTAGTGATCCTATTGAAACCTCTGATTCGCAGAGCGGCACGGATGATACTTCTTCCACGCAGACTTCAGAGAGTCATTCTTCGGAAGGTGCATACGAGCTCGCCATTAAGAAAGGCTACAGCTCCTGGACGGTGGCAAAGATCCTTGCGGCAGACGGCATTGTAGAGGATGCCAAGGCCTTTGATACTTATCTTTGCAGAAACGGCTATGACAAGCGCATCTCCGTTGGTACCTTCTTTATCGCTGAGGGAAGCGATGAAGAAACCATCGCAAAGCTCATCACAAACAGCAAATAAACATGCAAAAATCTTAGAAAACCCCTTGCAGAAGGGGTTTTCTTATGTTATAATACCGCTGTTGCAAATAAACACGCGGCTTTATTCGAAGGTGGTGCACTCCACTGAGTGTCGCTTTCGGAGTTGGTGCAAAGCCTAGTAACGCGGGCCTAACCGTCAAAAGCACAGCGGAAGAAAAACCAAATGGAGGTAAGAAAAATGAGCGTTATTTCTATGAAGCAGTTACTTGAAGCAGGTGTTCACTTTGGACACCAGACCAGAAGATGGAACCCTAAGATGGCTCCTTACATCTTCACCGAGAGAAATGGTATCCACATCATCGATCTTCAGAAGTCCGTAGGCAAGGTTGACGAGGCTTACAAGGCAATTTCTGAGATTGCTGCACAGGGCGGCACCATTCTTTTCGTAGGTACCAAGAAGCAGGCACAGGACGCAGTAAAGACTGAGGCTGAGCGTTGCGGTATGTACTATGTTAACGAGAGATGGCTCGGCGGTATGCTGACCAACTTCAAGACCATCCAGTCCCGTATCGAGAGACTTCACAAGATCGAGACCATGTCCCAGGACGGCACTTTCGACGTACTGCCCAAGAAGGAAGTTATCCAGCTCAAGAAGGAGTGGGAGAAGCTTGAGAAGAACCTTGGCGGTATCAAGAACATGACCAGAATTCCTGACTGCATCTTCGTTGTAGATCCCAAGAAGGAGAGAATCTGCGTACAGGAGGCTCATGCACTTGGCATTACTCTGATCGGCATCGGCGACACCAACTGTGATCCCGAGGAGCTGGATTACATCATCCCTGGTAACGATGATGCAATCAGAGCCGTAAAGCTGATCGTTTCCAAGATGGCTGATGCAGTTATCGAGGCAAATCAGGGTGAGGCAGTTTACACCGCTGAGACGATCGCTACCGAGGCTACTGACATCGAGGAAGTTGCAGCTAACGAGCAGTAATTCGAATTTTGAATATTACGAAAGGTGGATATAAAGATGGCAGAGATTACCGCATCTATGGTAAAAGAGCTGCGCGAGGTTACTGGCGCAGGCATGATGGATTGTAAGAAGGCACTGACCAAGACGAACGGCAATTTTGAAGAGGCTGTTGAAGAGCTGAGAAAGAGCGGCGCAGCTAAGGCTGAGAAGAAGGCAGCTCGTATCGCAGCAGAAGGTATCACCAAGGTTGCTATGGATGGAGATAAGGTTGCTGCAGTTGTTGAGGTTAACTCTGAGACCGACTTCGTTGCAAAGAACGAGAAGTTCCAGGATTACGTTGCAGCAGTTGCACAGCAGGCTGTAAAGACCAATTCTAAGACGATTGAAGAGTTCATGGCTGAGCCTTGGAACTTGGATGCTTCTAAGACCGTTAACGAGGCTCTGATCGAGATGATCGCAGTGATCGGTGAGAAGCTGAGCATTCGTCGTTTCGAGAAGGTAGAAGCTAAGAACGGCTGCGTAGTTACCTACGTACATGGCGGCGGAAGAATTTCCGTTGTTGTTGAGGCTGAGACCGCTAACGTAAATGATGCTGTTAAGGAAGCTCTGGTAAACATTGCAATGCAGATCGCTGCAATGAATCCTCAGTACATCAGCAGAAGCGACATCTCTGATGCAGAGATGGCAAAGCTTCGTGAGATCACGATCGACAGCGCTCTGAACGATCCCGCATCTCTTCCTAAGCCTATCCTTCAGAAGCTGATCGACGCTGCAGTTGCTAACAAGACCTGGAGCGACGAGGATATCGCAATCTACGAGGAGAAGAAGAGCAACATGAACTTCCTTTTCAACTTCCTTTCCAAGGAGGCTACCGCAACGCTTGCACAGGCTGCTCTGGCTAACAAGGAAGCTTACGTTGCAGATAAGATCTTCTCTGGTCTGGTTGAGGGTCGTATCTCCAAGCACGTGAAGGAGATCTGCTTGATGGATCAGGTTTACGTAAAGGCTGAGGATGGCAAGCAGAATGTTGCCGCTTACCTGAAGAGCGTAGCTGCTGACCTGAAGATCGCTAAGTTCGTTCGTTTCGAGACCGGTGAGGGCCTTGAGAAGAAGAACGAGGACTTCGCAGCAGAGGTTGCCGCACAGCTGAAGTAATTCCCTTCCCCATAAAAGCTTCAACCCCCACGAGCATGCTCGTGGGGGTTTTTGAGTTTAAAGAAACCCTCGGGGTTGTGGCCGAGAAACTCTTCTTCAGGACGTTCGCACTCCATAATTCGACGTAGCGGATACTAAGTCCTCTCACGCATGTACATGCAAGCATGTCCATTGCGTGATACGAGGACTAAGTACCGACGTCGAATTGTGGCCCTCAGAAGGGTATTCTCGGCCATCCCCTCGAGGAAGTCGAAATCAAAAAATTCTAAGGAGCAGAGACGAAGAACCATTCTTTGAACCAGCGGAGATATTTTACGACGAAGTTGTAGTCAATAGGCTGGCCGGCAAGGACGGGATAGAACAGTATAAAAAGGGCAAATACAAGGAGTGCGTAGACGGATAGGATTGCTATATAACCGTTCTTTGACATGGAATCCTTCAGATTACGCAAAGTGTAGCCTATCATAAGGACAACAAAGATAGTGCTGGGGAAGTAATGGTATATAAACGTGAGTCTTGTTACAAAGAACCAAGGCAAATACTGTGCTAGGTAACCTACAGTAAGGAATAATGCGCGGCGGTCTTTTCTAAAGATGGTGAGGTAGAGGACGTAGAGGAAGGCGGGGATGCCAGCCCACCAGACGAAGGGGTTGCCCATGGAGGTGATGCCTTCGCGGAGGGTGCCTTCTAGGACGCCGGAGTAGTACCAAATGGGTTTGACGATGATAGGCCACTCGTAGAAGGGTGACGCAAAGTAGTGTTGTGCCACAAGGTTAGAGTGGTAGGAGTACATGGATTCTTGGTTTTTGATGGCGCGGATGATGAGGCCATTTCCTTCGTTGTCGCGGAAGGGG